>DATLZF010000679.1:0-6489 GCA_035574135.1 Candidatus Methylomirabilota bacterium | reverse complement strand
GGCGCCAGTTTCGCGGCCCCGCCGGCAACGGCGTGGCCACCGAGGCCGCCCTGCCCACCGCGCTCGACGCTGCGCGGCACATCGCCTGGGAAATCGATCTGCCGGGGCGCGGCCTCTCCAGTCCGATCATCGTGGGCGATCGCATCTTCGTCACCTGCGCCAGCGGACCCAGGCAGGACCGGCTGCATGTCCTCTGCTTCCGGGCCGCGGACGGGGCGCGCTTGTGGGAGCGGCAGTTCTGGGCCACCGGACGCACCATGTGCCATGAGAAGACCTCAGTGGCCGCCCCCACGCCGACCAGCGACGGTCAACGTATCTTTGCCATCTTCTCCTCGAACGATCTGGTGTGCCTCGACCTGGATGGGAATCTCCTCTGGCTGCGCGGCCTCGGTCGGGATTACCCGAACGCCAGCAACAGCCTCGGCATGTCTTCGTCATTGGTGGTGGCGGACGGCACCCTGGTCGCCCAGGTGGAGAACGACAGCGAAAGTTTCGCCGCCGGCCTCGATGTGACCACGGGCACGAACCGATGGAAACTGGACCGGCCGCGCAGCGCCAACTGGACGTCTCCGGTGCTGCTGCCTCACCCCTCGCATGGCCGCACGGTCGTGGCCCTGCAATCCGGCAAGGGCGTTTTGGCGATCGAGCCGGCAACGGGCCGCGAGGTGTGGAACTACACGGACGGCGCCTCGACGATCCCTTCGAGCGCGCTGGGTGACGGAGTGTTGTTCGTGCCGTCGCACGGTCTCACGGCGCTGAAGACGGACGGCGCCAGCGCCGCGCCGGAACAACTCTGGCGTTCCAACCAGCTCCGCCCCGGCACCGCCAGCCCGCTGGTCCTGGCCGGCCGCGTCTTCGCGCTCAACGATGCCGGCGTGTTGAACTGCGGTGACGCGGCCACCGGCCAGCGTTTGTGGCAGCTCCGGCTCAAGGGCCCCTTCAGCGCGTCTCCGGTGGCGGCGGGCCATCATCTTTACGTCTGCAACGAGAAGGGCCTTCTCCAAGTGGTGGACACCACCAAACCGGAGGGTGCGGTCGTTGGCGAACTGGATTTGCGCCAGACCGTCCTCGGCACGCCGGCGATTGCGGGCGGCGCACTTTACATTCGCAGCGACCGCAAGCTCTGGAAGCTGGCCGGCTCGTAGTCGGAGCCGGCGAACACTGCCTGGGGATTTTCCCGTTTGCCAAGCCCGGCTGCCTCCCCCATCCTCGCATCCGCATTCCCCCGATTTATGCACGTGCGATCAAGGCATGGATGGGCCCTGCGGTGGACGTTGATGCTCACGTTGATGACGCCGGGCGCGGCCGTCATGGGAGCCGAGGCATCCGCCGACGCGCCGGAGTTCTCGGTGGCGGGCGGCATCTTCACCAACGCCCTGACGGTCCAGATCACCAGTCGTTCCCCGAACGCGACCATTCGCTACACGCTCGATGGCACCGAGCCCCGGGCGACCTCCGCAACGTGCACCGGCCCCCTCATCATCACCAACCCGGCCTTCGTGCGCGCCCGCGCGTTTGCCCCCGGGCTGACACCCAGCGAGGTGAAATCCCGGCATTACCTGGTGCTCGCACCGGACGCCCTCGAGTTCTCGTCGAATCTGCCGCTGGTGATTCTGCACAGTTTCGGTCAGCCCTTCGACCGTGAGCGTCGGCGTCCGGCCGCACTGAGTGTGATCGAGCCCGGCCCAACGCGCGCCCGCCTGACGGGCCCCGCCGCCTTCGATGGTCGCGCGCTGGCGAACATCCGCGGGCGCGCCTCGCTCCGTTATCCCAAGCGTTCCTACACCGTGAAGTTGGTCGATGAGCACGACGGTTTCCTCAAGGCGCCAATCCTCGGGATGCCGAAGGATTCGGACTGGGTGCTCTACGCGCCTTATCCGGACAAGACGCTGATGCGTGACGTGCTCGCCTACGAACTCAGCAACCAAATCGGCGAGTGGGCGCCTCGCACGCGCTTCGTCGAGGTGTTCGTCAACGAGTCCGGCGGTCCGATCACGATGGCTGACTACGTTGGAGTCTATGTGTTCGAGGAACGCGTCCGGCGTGGCAAGGATCGGGTGAACATCGCCGCGCTGGATCCGGACGCGCTCACGCCGCCCGCCATCACGGGCGGTTACATCTTCAAAAAAGACCACGTGGACCGCGGCTACTACGGGGAGCCGGACTTGCTGGGCGGTGGCAACACGCCTTCCAGCACGGTGGACCGACCGGGCTTGCCCTCCGGTCCGGGTGGTTTCCCTGCGAACCCGGCTGGTTTCCTTCCGTCCTACGCCGGCTCGCGGCGCAGCAGCAATAGTAGTAGTTCGAGCAGTTCCCGCCGCCGTCGCACCGCCGCCGTCACCAACCAGCTTGGGGCCATCGTCAAGCGCGAGTCGGGCAAGTCGATGCGCGTCATCTACGTCAACGACGATGAGCGCATCGAGGAACAACGCGAGGAGGGCTTTCAGACCGCCCTCGCAACGAATCAGTTCTACTACGTCGATCCGGAGGAGGATGAGATCAACGCCGCCCAGCGTGCGTGGCTCCGCGGGCACCTCGACGCCTTCGAGCAGGTGCTTTATGGCCCTGCCTTCCGCGATCCGACCCACGGCTACGCGGCGTGGATCGATCCCGGTTCGTTCATCGATCATCACTTGATCGTCGAGGTGACGAAGAACGTGGACGGCTTTCGCTTCAGCACCTTCTACCACAAGGATCGCGGAGGGAAAATCCGGGCCGGGCCGATTTGGGACTGGAATCTCAGCTTCGGCAACGCCAACGGCAAACAGGGCTGGATGCCCGAGCACTGGCTCTGGCCGCAACTCGACGACAAGGAATACACCTGGTACCGCCGCTTGTTCGACGATCCGGACTTCGGGCAGCGCTACGTGGACCGCTGGACGGAACTGCGGAAGACCGTTTTCGCCACCGACCGCCTGTTGCGCCGCGTGGATGAAATCGCGGCGCTTCTCCATGAGGCCCAAGCGCGCAACTTTGAGCGGTGGCCCATCCTCGGCCAAGGCGTGAACCCCAACTGGTTCGTCGGCGTCTCCTACGCTGATGAAGTCCGCTGGATGAAGGAGTGGATTGCCAACCGCCTCAACTGGATCGAAGAGCAGTTCCCAGCGGTGCCGGAGCCTTCCGTGCCGGCGGCCGAAATCGCGTCTGGCGCCAGCTTCAAGCTCCGCACTGCCGCCGGTACGGTCCATTACACGTTGGATGGCTCCGACCCGCGCGGCCCGGACGGTCAACCGGCCGCCAAAGCCCGGACGGCCGATGAAGCAATCAAACTTGACCCGGGCCAGACGCTGCTGGCGCGCACGTGGGAAGATGGCCGGTGGAGCGGACCATTGCGGATTGCTCGCTGACCGAAGGCCAGGCGTCCGGAAGGAAACGATCGGAAGGAGTGGTCAGGCCACTCGTTCCAAGCGCGGCCAGGTTCGCTGGGTTTTCCGAGGTCAACGGCAAACCAGAAAGGAGGCATCGAGTCCGGCCAGACACTTTCCATGGTCAAGATGCCTCCAGTATCGCTTCGACCCGCGGGTAATCCCCTCCCGGCAAGTGATCGGAGCGCCGCCACCTTGGTTGCTCCCTCTTGCGGCGGGCGCTCAACACCTTGAGCTTCACCACAGGGGGGTCACGATCTACCCAGCCTTTCCCATCTCGGCCCAAACTTCCCTTTGACACGCGCAGCGGCCACACGTAAATACATTGCAAATACATTGCATTGCCATAGAAGTGACATTGTGTTGACGATGGAATTCGACTGGAACAACCCCCCGTTCAGCCTTAGCTCCGCGCTGACCATCAAGGACATTGAGGAGTCGTTCGAGGATTCTTTCGCGGTGAAACTGCTGCCCGATTCCTCGCGTTTCGCGGCCCAAGCGCGGTTCTTCAATTTGGGCATGTCAGCCGGGGGCACCGGCATCTTCAGCGTCTATCGCACGAACGGAAAATCCATCCGGGTCATCTTCGCCCGGCCGCTCGAACCCGAGGAGAGGTTTTTCTACCAACGCCGGGTCAACCAGGCGCTCGGCACAGCCTGAGATCGCACCTTATGAACACCTTTTCCTCTTGGGATGAAGTTCCCCTGTTCGACAGCGAGCAGTCCGAAGCGGCCTTCTGGGCCGAAAACCGGATGGACTTGCGGCTGATGGAGGCGTCAGTGGCGCCCACCTCCGAACTCTCCGAGTCCGTCAACATCACCTTGCGTATCGACCCGCGAATGCTGTCCCGGATCAAGCGCCTCGCCCGTTCCCGCTATCTCAACTACCAGAGCATGATGAAACAGTGGTTGAGCGAACGCCTCGAAATGGAAACGCGCGACCGCGACCTGTCCCTGCGCCAGCGCCTATGAACGCCATGCCCGCATATACCCGCCCTCCACGGCCACTGAAACCGGACGCGAACGGTCCGTCCACCGAAGCGAGCCAGGTGGCCGCGATGGTCGCCCTACCGCCTGCGGGCGTGAAGCGCGGCCCGGGCGGAACTCCCGCCACGCTCCGCTTGCGGCCCCGTGCCTTCACTCTGATCGAAATGCTCGTGGTGATCGCGGTGATCGGCATTCTCGCCGGCATCATCTTGGGCGTGGTACCGGGCATCACCGAGAAGCGAACACGCGCCACGGTCGAAGCCATGCTCAAGCAACTCACGACCGCCATCGACGTGTATCACGCGGAAAAGGGGTTCTATCCACCGAGCGATCCCACGAAACGCCACAATTCGCTGTTCTACGAACTGACGGGGGCCAGGACCGATGCCACCGACCCGAACAATCTCCGGTTCACAACGGACATCGAGCCGACCGCCATGGCCATCCCGAAGGATGTTCTTAACACGGTGTTCGGAGTGGAGGGGATCATCAACGCAAGACCGTCCGGGGGTAAGAACTACCTTCCGGGCCTGCGCCCCCAATCCTACGCGAAACTGCAGGGCACTGAGCCGCCTCCGCGTCCGTTCGTCCTCCTCGTCCCGGCCACGGGCACCAACGAGGCGATGCTCAATGTTTGGTACTACGACGCTTCCTCGCCCACCCGGCACAACAAGAACTCCTACGATCTCTGGGCCGTATTCAAGATCGGCAACAAGACCAACGTCATCGGCAACTGGAAACAATGATATGAACCCTCCCTTTCCCCAGCCCCGCCGCCAGCAACTCACCGTCGCCCCGTGGACGGATTCCAACTGGACCGTCGTTCCGGGCAAGATGCGGCCGCGCTGGTTGGCCCGCCACTCCACCTGCGAACGCTCGACCTGCCCGCGCCCGCCGCACCTCCGTTTCGCGATTGCGCGCCGTCTCGGACGCCCCGCCCGCCACGGTGCGTTTACGCTGATCGAGCTGCTCGTCGTCATCGCCGTCATCGGCGTGCTGGCCGGCCTGCTGCTGCCCGCGCTGGGCCGCGTCAAGGAGCGGGCCAAGATCGCTCAGACCAAGACGGAGATGCAGGGGCTCATCGGCGCCATCAAGCAGTACGAGTCGGAATACAGCCGGATGCCGATGCCCCCTGCCGCGGAAAGCGCAGCCAACCCGGACTTCACCTACGGAGACAACAATTCTTTCGGCACCGCGAACATCACCAACTCCCACCTCATGGTGATCCTGATGGATTACGCCGAGGAACGCATGCGGGATGGCACCCTCAATCCCAACTTTCAACACAAGCGCAATCCCAGGAAACTTCAGCTCTTCAACGCCAAGTTCGCCTCCGACAGCACCAGCCCGGGCGTGGAAGAAGCCACTTACATGTATCGCGATCCGTGGGGCACCCCTTTCGTCGTAACGCTGGACGTCAACGACGACAATAAGTGCCAAGCCCCCTTCCTCGCCGCCAACGAGAAGATTCCCCAATCGGTCCTGGTCTGGTCCTTCGGTCCTGATCGCCGCCCGAACACCAAGGACGATATCCGCAGTTGGGATTGAGGCCGCCAACTCCTCCAGGCCCCATGAACCTTCGACACCATCCATCGCGCGGTCCGGCAGGGCCACCGCCGACCTCAATGGATGCTCATGGGGGTTCACACGGGGGGGGCCCTGCCCGCCCGCGTTTGCAAAACCTGGCGGGCATCACCTTGCTCGAACTGCTCGTCGTGGTGGGCATCATTGGGTTGATCGCCACCATCGGCCTGCCGGCGCTCAAGGGTCTCGGCCAGTCCAACAAGATGGCCGCCGCCAACCAGCAACTGATCAGCGACCTCGCCGCCGCCCGCCGCATCGCCATCAAGGACCGCGCGGATGTGTACGTGCTGTTTCTGCCCCCGGCCAGCAGCACGCAGATGTTGCCGGCGTTCATGCAGGGCCGAACGAACGAGGTAAATCGCCTCCTCACCGGTCAACAAACCGCCTACGCGCTCTACCTCACCCGGCAGGCCGGCGACCAGCCGGGCCGGGCGCATCCCCGCTATGTGAGCGAATGGCGCGAACTGCCGGACGGTGTCCTGATCCCAACCTGGAAGTTCACCAGCGGGACCAACCTGCTCGATCAAGCCGGGAATCAGCGCCGCATTCCCCCC
>DATLZF010000678.1:0-4701 GCA_035574135.1 Candidatus Methylomirabilota bacterium | reverse complement strand
GTCACCTTGACCAGCAGCGAATCATAAAAAGGCGTGATCACGCTGCCGGCGTCCCCCATCCCGCCGTCCAGGCGGATGCCGAAACCGGCGGCCGAGCGGTAATTGAGAATCTTGCCGTAGTCCGGCGTGAATTTGTTTTCGGGATCCTCGGTGGTGATGCGGCACTGCACGGCGTAACCCAGCCGGGGAATCTCTTCCTGCGGCGGCAGGTCGATCTCCGGCCCGAAGAGCGAGCAGCCCTGCGCGATGAGAATCTGGGAGCGCACCAGATCGATGCCGGTGATCACCTCGGTGACCGTGTGCTCCACCTGGATGCGCGGGTTCATCTCGATGAAGTACCACTCTTGCGTGTCCAGATCGTAGAGGAACTCCACCGTGCCGGCGTTGTCGTAGCCGACCTCGCGGGCCATGCGCACGGCGGCTTCGCAAAGTTCCCGCCGCACCCGGTCGTCCACCCCGATCGAGGGGGCGATCTCGATCACCTTCTGATGCCGGCGCTGGACCGAGCAATCGCGTTCGTGCAGGTGGACCACCTGCCCGTGACGATCCCCCAGCACCTGCACCTCCAGGTGTTTGGCGTGTCGGATGTACTTCTCGAGGAACACGGCCGGCTTGCCAAAGGCCCGGCCGGCCTCGTTCCGCGCTTCGTCCAGCAGGTTGCCCAGGTCGGAGGCGTGCTCGACCACTCTCATGCCGCGACCGCCGCCACCGAAGGCCGCCTTGATGATGAGCGGGAAGCCGATCTCCCTGGCGATCTTCATCGCCTCGCCGCGGTCCTCCACCGGCTCCTCGGTGCCCGGCAGCGTGGGCACGTTCAGCCGCTGGGCCAGCGCCCGCGCGGCGGTCTTGTCACCCATCAAGTCGAGCAACTCGGGTCGGGGCCCGACAAACGTGATGCCGGCCTCCTGACAGGCCCGGGCGAAATCGGCATTCTCGGAAAGAAAGCCGTAGCCCGGATGGATCAAGTCCACGCCCTTGTCGCGCGCCAGCGAGATGATGCCCTCGATGTCCAGATACGCGCCCACCGGCCCCTTGCCGACGCCGACGAGGTAGGCTTCATCCGCCTTGAAGCGATGCACAGAAAGACGGTCCTCTTGAGCATAGATGGCAACGGTGCGCAGACCCAGTTCGGTGGCGGCGCGAAAGACGCGCAGGGCGATCTCGCTCCGGTTGGCGACGAGAAGTTTCTTGAACCGGCGCCCCTCGGTAGGAGCGCCGCCGCCACTGGGAACGCCGGAAAGTTCCTCACCACGACGAGACTGACTCATAAGCGGCGGGCTTTATAGAGGGGCCACGCCCGGAAGGCAAAGCAATGATCGCGGAAGTCTCGTTCCCGCCCCGCTTAACCCACGCTCAGTGCTCGGCTCGCCTCCGGGGAACGACCAGCAGCCACCACGCCACCTCCTCCCGCCGGCGGAGTCCCGGCACCGCCGAGTCCGCAACCGCAAATATTCCGGAACCTGTCCGCCCATTCGCGCCTCCCACCCACCGAATGCGATGATGAACCTGCTGGAAGAGTGTTGTCGTTGTTGTGTGTCCACTCCGGCGCGATCCTGATGCCGAGCATCAGCATCGCTTCCTCAAGCCGCGCGGCGGATCGCGTGGCCCGGCGGACGCGTCCAGGCAGCCGTGAAGCGACTCATCGGAAGATACCTATGAAGATCCCCCTGCTCGTCCAGGCCGTTTTGTGGAACCATTTGGCATTGCTCCCGTTCCTCTCGCCATCGGCTTCCGCTCAAAGTTACCCCCGTCCCACCTGCTCCAGCCCCATTGCCGTCTCGCGCAATGACCGGCTCATCTGGGTGGTCAATCCATCGGATGACTCCGTCAGCGTCATCCGGCCGGACAACAACACGCGCATCACCAAAATCACCGTCGGCGACGAGCCGGAGAGCGTCGCGCTGACGCCCAACGGCCAGTACGCCTACGTCGCCAACGCGGCGGGCAACAGCGTGTCGGTCATCCAAATCAACGACCCGGCCTGGGGCACGTTCAGCGCCAACGTGGTTGCCACTCTGAAGACCGGAGCCGAACCCTGGAACATCGTCACCTCGCCGGACGGCAACCGGGTCTTCGTGGCCAACAGCGCCCAGGACACCATCACGGTGATCAACGCTGCGACCCGCACGATCATTGGCCACGTCGATTTGCGGAACTCCATCGCCAACGATCCCGACCGCTCGCGCCACTTCCAGCCGCGCGGCCTGGCGGTGTCGCAGGACAACACCAAGCTTTACGTGACGCGCTTCCTCTCCTTCACCCGCCCCGGCGGTCGGCAGGGCGACGACCTCGGCAAGGAAGGGCTGGTCGCCGTGTTGGACATCGACACCGCCTCGACGAGCATCGTGGATTACCGGGTCGCACGGGTCGTCACGCTGGCGCCGCGGGTGACGGGCTTCCGGTTCCCCGGCCTGACCAATCCGCCCGCGCCGGACACGTTCGCCTTCCCGAATCAGCTTCAGAGCATCGTCATCCGCGGCGACCGCGCCTACTTGCCGAACATCGCCGCCTCGCCCGGCGGCCCGCTGCGCTTCAACCTGGACACGCACGCCTTCGTCAACGTCATTGGCGGCGTCAACAGCACGACCCCCACCGACCTGACCGTGACCAACCTGCATCTCGGCGCGCGTGACCCTGAACCCGGCAAGCGTCGCGAGTTTTTCGCCAACCCCTGGGCCATCGCTTTCACCACCCAGAGTGGCGCGGGCAACGCTTACGTCGTGTCCGCCGCCAGCGACCTGCTGGTGAAACTCAATGTCGATGCCGCCGGCAACCTGGCCTTCACCACTGACGCGGACACCACGCGCTACATCGACCTGAACGACCCGACCAACCCGGCCACCAGCCGCACCAACGCCGGCAAGAACCCGCAGGGCATCGCCATCAACAGCGCCGGCACCCGCGCTTACGTGGCCAACTTCGTCTCCCGAAACGTCAGCGTGGTGGATCTGACGACGGATACCGTCATCGCCGTCGTCCCGACCCACGATCTGCCCGCGCCCGGTTCCCAGGCTGAAACCAACCTCGTCGGCGCGGAGATGTTCTTCTCCTCGCGCGGCAACTTCGACGCCATCCCCGGCACCAATTCGCTGCGCGACCGCCTCTCCAGCGAGGGCTGGCAGGCATGCTCGAGCTGCCATTTCAAGGGACTGACCGATGGCGTGATCTGGCAGTTCGCCGCCGGTCCGCGCAAGAGCGTGCCGCTGAACGCCAGCTTCAACCCCCACCGGCGCAACGAACAGCGCCTGCTCAACTACTCGGCCATCTTCGACGAGATCGAGGATTTCGAACTCAACATCCGCAACGTCTCCGGCCCCGGCCCGCTGGCCACGGCCATCAACGGCAACGCGCTCAGCCCCAATCACGGCCTGTTGATCGGCCCGGGCGGCGACCTGAACGTGGCGCCCACGGCCATCAACGCCTTCGCCCTGCCCAACGCCAACCGCGATCAACTGACCGTGACCTTGCCCGGCAGCACGAACCGAGTTCCCGCGCTCACGGCCCTGCGCGAATGGGTGCGCAATGCCGTGCGTACACCCAATGCCCCGCTCCCCAATCTGCCCAACGGCCCAACACCCACAACCCTCGCCGAGGGCCGCCAACTGTTCCTGCAAGCCGGCTGCGCCAGTTGCCACGGCGGACTCAACTGGACGGTGAGCAGGAAGGACTTCACTTCGCCGCCCGCCGCCGCCGAAGGGTTCACCCTCACGGAGCGCACCGGCACGTTCACCGGCAACCCGGTGGGAGTGCAGTATCTGAACCGCTTCCTGCGGGACATCGGCTCGTTCAACCTCGGCGTGCCGGGCCAGGGCAACGACCTGGGCAACAACGTTGGCGCCGACGAAGTGGCCGCGCGCGCCGTCGTGGCCGGTGTCCTTCAGGCCCCGCAGGACGCCCTGGGCCGCGACTACAACGCCGACGGCCGCGGCATCGGCTTCAACGTCCCATCGCTCCTCGGCATCCATTCCGTGCCGCCGTACCTGCACAACGGCGCGGCCGAGTCGCTGGCCGCCATCGTGGCTGACGTGAAACACCGCACCGACAACGGCCGCCGGCCGGATCGGCTGTCCGATCCGGCGGACCAGGCGAAAGTGGTGGCGTTCCTCGAATCCATCGACGTGAAGACGGTGCCGTTCGTTCCCCTGAGCATTCGCCTTGAGGGTGGCCAGGTCCTCGTCGGTTTCGAATCGATCAGCGGGGCCTTCTATGCCCTCGAGGCCCGTGTGACGCTTGACAGCGCGGGCGCGGTGGTGACGACGGCCGCCGGCACGGGAGGCCGGCAGGAAATTTCGGTTCCACTCGATCCCGGGTATCGCTTCTTCCAGTTGGTCGCGGCCCCGTAGCGAGTCGCGCCCCGCATCCGGCGCGCCTCCGCCCGCCCCGGAGGGTGGGACACACCGGCGGGATCGCGCCGAGTTCGTGCCCCGGCCGCACCGAAAAATCCGGACTCGTCAGACGCCACGATTCGGGTAGTTTCGGTCCGTGCTTGACGGGACTGCGACATGAAAACGCCGCTGCGAGTACTGATCGTCGAGGACTCGGAGTTCGACGCGCTGATGATGGCCAGCCTGCTCCGCAAGAGCGGCTACGACGTTTCTTTTGAGCGCGTGGAGACCGCGGAGGGGCTCCGGGCGGCGCTGGCGCGGGAAGGCTGGCAGATCGTGCTGGCGGATTACAACCTGCCTGATTTCGACGCCCTGT
>DATLZF010000677.1:0-2757 GCA_035574135.1 Candidatus Methylomirabilota bacterium | reverse complement strand
GCGCTGGCGCCGCAACGGGTCCACCTTCGTCTCCAATGGCGTTAACGGCCACACCGACTTCATGCGCGTGACCAACGTCGTGTCGAGCAACCGCTGGGATGTCATCGTTTACAATCTCGCCAGACCCAGCGGCCAACAGAGCGCCTTTGCCAGCGTCAAACCCGATCCGGACACGGACGGCGACGGCATTCCGGACAGCCAGGAAGCCGCGCTGGGGCTCAATCCCAACGATCCCGCCGATGCGAACGTGGACGGCGACGGCGACGGCATGACCAACAAGGAAGAAGCCATCGCCGGGACGAATCCGACCGATGCGGCCAGCTACTTCAAAGTGGATCGCATCGCGGCCACAAATCGAACCGTGATCCAATTCTCCGGCATGGCCAACCGGACCTACACGGTCCAATACACCGATGCGCCCGGGGATCCCGCGGGCTGGCGGCCCTTGGTCAGCCTCGCGGCGCGCAGTAACAACTTCGTCCACACCATCGAGGACTCGCCGCCGCGTAACGTAAGCCGGATCTACCGTCTGACCACGCCCGCGCAGCCGTAATCCGCGTCGGCCTCAGCCTCCGCCCCGGGTGGGATGAGCTGCCCGGGGCCAAAGCTTTCGCCGGACCCCCAAGCGCTCGGCCTCCGGTCTGGTTCCGACAGGGAGCGGCGAAGTTTTGGGCGAAGCCGAACCCGGCAACGCCACTGTGCCCGATCGGGCAATGCGGCGCTGCCGCGCGGTCTTCGTGGCGGCGTCATTTCCTGCGCAGACGAGGATATGGTGAAACCGCTCGCCGAGCGTTGGTGTCATCTGCGGCAAAGAAGAAATCACGTGACGAATATTTGACGAACGGTCCTGAATTCCCCAATCTCCCCCACCAATGCGACTCAAGATCTCCTCATGGATTGTCATTATCGCCCTTGCCTTGGCGAGCGACCTCCCAGCCCAGCCGGCCTCGAGCACAAATCGGCCCCTTCGCCAATTGTCGTTGGAGGACTGCATTCAGATGGCCGTGCAGCACAACCTGGGTTTGCAAGTGGCCCGGTTCAATCCGCGCATCCAGCAGTTGCAATTGGACGCCACCTACTGGAACTACGAACCCGTTTTCAACGCTTCAGCGGCGCGCAGCTCGGACACGAGCGAAGGCGGCTACAACCCCACGTCCGGCCTCCCCGACCCGGCCGACAGCATCAAGCAGGACAGTGTGGGAATGGGCTTCTCCGGTCTTCTGCCCACCGGTCTGCGCTACGACCTGGGAGTGGACTATCGACACATCTACGGCGGTGGTGGCACGCCGGGGATCAGTGATAACATCGACACGTTCAACAACGGAGTGGGCATCTCCGTGACGCAGCCCATCCTCCGAGACTTCCTGATCGACCAGACGCGGCTCCAGATCCGCCGCAACAAGACCGCCCTGGCCACCTCCAAGTTGTCCCTCGAGGAAACGTTGATGCGGCTGATCCGCGATCTTGAGGTGGCCTACTACGAACTGGTCGCCTCGCGGGATCAGGTCAAAGTCCGTCAAACCGCACTCGAACTGGCCGAGCGGCTCCTGGCCGACAACAAACGCAAGGTCGAGGTCGGAACGCTCGCCCCCCTCGACGAGAAGCAGGCGGAAGCGCAGGTCGCTCAAGCCCGGGCCGACCTGATGGCGGCGCGTCGTCTCGTCCTGTTCCGCGAAAACGCCCTCCGGGCGCTCATCACCGACAACTACCGGGAATGGTACGGCGTCGAACTGGTGCCCTCCGAAGCCCTGCTGCCCGTTCCCGTCACCCTCAGTCGCGGAGAAAGCTGGGCCCGTGCCCTTGAGCGCCGGCCGGATTTCAACCGGCTCAAAGCCGAACTCGAGCTTCAGGGCTACGAGGTTAAATATGCCAAGTCTCAAGTGCTGCCTTCCTTGGACATCGTCGGCGGCTATGGCCGCTCCGGCCGCGACAGTTTCTTCCGCGGCAGCACAAATCCCGTCGTCATCCCACCGCGCGACCCCAGCTTCGGGAACACGCTGGATGACATCGGCGACGGCAGTTTTCCGAACTGGTCCATCGGGGCCGTGTTTTCCGTGCCTCTGAGCAGCGGTCGCGAGCGGCGACTCTCCAAGGCGGCCAAGGAACGCGAAAAACAGATGCAGGTGGAACTGCAGCAACTGCACCAGAGCATCCTCGTCGCGGTGGAGGACGCCATCACATTGGTCGAATCCACCTACGAGCAAATTGGCGCGCGACGAGAGGCCCGGGAGTTCGCGCAAGCCGCCCTGGACGCCGAGCAGAAGAAGCTCGAGAACGGCAAAAGCACCAGCTTCCAGGTGCTGGACCTGCAGGAGGACCTGACCTCGGCTCGTTCCGCCGAAATCGGCGCGCTTTCGGAGTACAACAAGTCTCTCACCGAGCTTTACTTCTCGGAGGGCTCCCTCCTCGACCGCCGGAAGATCAAAGTGGAATAGCTGCCAGCAGCGGTCCCCCCTCCCGGCCTCACTCTTCCACGAAGCGGTATCCCACCCCTCGCACCGTATCGAGGTACTTGGCGGCGGGGCCCAGCTTCTCCCGCAGCCGGCGCATGTGCGTGTCCACGGTGCGGGTATCGATGATGTTGTCGTACTCCCACACGTCTTGGAGCAACTGATCGCGCGACTGCACCCGACCCCGGCGCTGAGCGAGGACAGCCAGGAGTTTGAACTCGGTGGCGGTCAGATCCACCGTCTTGCCCTTCACCGTCACCATGTGCCTGGGGATGTCGATGGACAGCTCTTTCCACTGGATCCGATC
>DATLZF010000676.1:0-2782 GCA_035574135.1 Candidatus Methylomirabilota bacterium | reverse complement strand
TATAGGAGCCGTCGTAACCCTGCTCGATCAATGCCCACGCCTTTTTCTCTTCCTTCTGCTTGGCGTCGATGAATTCCACGATGTCTCCGTGCCAGTCGCGCAAGGTGTTCATCTTGGCGGCGCGACGGGTTTTGCCACCGGACTTCACCACGTTGGCCACCTGGTCGTACACTTTGAGGAATGAGAGCGGGCCACTGGGCCGGCCACCTCCGGAAAGCTTCTCCTTGCTGGAGCGGATGGGAGTCAGATCGGTGCCCGTTCCCGAGCCAAACTTGAACAGCATCGCCTCGCTGTAAGCCAGCCGCATGATCGACTCCATGTTGTCTTCTACCGACTGGATGAAACAGGCGCTGCACTGGGGATATTCGTACTGCGTGCCCGCGCGTTCGGCCACGCCGGTCTTGCGATTGTAATACCAGTTGCCCTTGTCCGAGTTCTTGCCAATCCCGTATTGGTGGAACAACCCTACGTTGAACCACACGGGCGAATTGAAGGCGCCATACTGGTTGAGACACAGCCAGGTGAGTTCATCGTAAAACGCCTCGCCGTCCGCTTTGCTGAAGTATCCATCCTTCACCCCCCAATCGGCGATGGTGCGGGTGACCCGGTGAATCAACTGCCGAACGGAGGTCTCCCGCTCTGGCGTGTTCAATTCGCCATAAAAATACTTGGAAACCACCACCTTGGTCGCCAGTTGAGACCACGACTTGGGAACCTGCACGTTTTCCTGGCGGAAGATCACCTTGCCGGCGTCGTCGGTGATTTCGGCCGTGCGCTGATCCCATTCGACTTGATCGAATGGGCTCACCTTGGGGTCGCTGAACACCCGTTCGATAACGAGGCGCTTATCCATTCCTCCCCGCACCGTTTGCTTGGTCACGGCGCGTCGGACCACTCCACGACGATTGTTCTGTCGGCGGCTCACGGCAGCAGTCGGCAATACTTGGTCTCGGGCATCGATCATGGCAATCCTTTCGGTCTCTTCGGTTTTCTGTGGTCATCACGTCTAGGAGGTCAGAGGCCAGCAAGGAACCCGGCGGATTTCCGAACTTCGGCCTGATTCAGGCCTGAAAACAGGCGTCTAGATGTCAGTGATGCCAAAGCCAACCACCCAATAGGTAGCGGCGCTCAAGCGAGGCTAGCACTATATGTTGTGGCAGCAAGAAGTTTTTCAAAAAAGTTACTCCAAGCTTATTCCCAGCAGAACCAGCCCCAAACGCCGTGCTACGACCGGCTTGGCTGCCTCTATTCACAGCGCGCTTTCGCCCCCCTTGGTGACAAATCATCGTCATCGCCGTACCGGAACATCGCGACACCTGCGCCAAGCATCTCAATCCAAACGCCTCGTTGATCGAACCCGACGCCGCATGAACACCGTCTGCAGGCCAGCCGACCGGAGTGGAAACCTTTCCCGACCTGCTTCCATTGGTGTTGGCCTCATGGCGCCAATCGGCGTGCCTCGCCCAAACACGCCGAAGCGCCGCCCCGGGCCGGGAGCATGACCCCTCGTTCGCTGCCACAACTACGGACGCTCACGCGTCGTCCGTCCAGCCAGCGGCGGACCTGGTATGCCGTGGGCATGCCTCCGCCGACTCATGCTCACACCGGCAGCCGCGGTGACAGTCCGTTGGCGTTCCAAGCGGACCGTGAAATTCCAGAGCCAGCCGTTGCCCGTCGGATCGTTCGGAGCCCGCCCGGCCCGTGGAACACCACAGGCGCACCGGAGCACCGCCCGGTCATTACCCCCAATTGGCTCCCCACCAGGGTTTCGCCCGACAAGCCGCAGCGGGATGGTGCATGTCGGCGATGGCCCGCCGCAAGATCCGCCAGCCAACGCGACACCGCCTCGCCACCCTTCGCCTCTCTCACGGGATCACCCCCTCAGAGGCCGGAAGCATTCGACCACGACCGTGGTGCCGATTCAACTCGTCGGGGATGGCGCGCGGGCAGACGGACGAACGATTGTCTGTTATGAAGTCCATTCACCCCGCCGCCAGGCGTGCCTCCGATCCATCGATCGGCAAATCCCTGCCTCGAATCAATCCGCCCGGGCCACGGCCTTGGCTGCAATGTCGGTACGGTAGTGGGCGCCGTCGAACCGGATCTTCTCAACGGCCGCGTAGGCTGCGGAACGGGCACGTTGCAGATCAGACGCCCAAGCGGTAACGCCGAGCACCCGGCCGCCGCTGGTGACGATGTCATTTCCGGACATCGCTGTGCCGGCGTGAAAGACCTTGAGGGCGGGCTGCCCGGACAGCTCGCTCAGACCGGAGATGATTTTCCCCTTGGCGTAAGCGCCCGGATACCCCCCGGAGGCCACCACGACGCACACAACGCTCACAGGGCTCCAGCGAAGGTCGATCCCGGCCAAAGTGCCCTCGAGGCTGGCATCGATCAGTTCCACGAGATCGTTCTCGAGCCGCGGCAGATAGACCTGGGTCTCCGGATCACCAAACCGGGCGTTGAACTCGAGCACCTTGGGGCCGTCCTTCGTCAGCATCACGCCGGGATAAAGAATGCCCCGGAAGTCGATGCCTTCGGCGGCGCAGCCCTTCAACCACGGATCCAGAATCTGCCGGCTCACGTCGGCGAGCTGGGCGTCGGTGAGGAACGGTGCGGGCGAGTAGGTGCCCATGCCTCCCGTGTTCGGACCTTGATCGCCATCGAGGGCGCGCTTGTGATCCTGCGAGGTGGGAAACAGCTTCGCGGTCCGACCGTCACACAACGCATGGAGGGAGATTTCCATGCCCTCCAACAGTTCCTGGATCACGATGCGCGCTCC
>DATLZF010000675.1:0-3726 GCA_035574135.1 Candidatus Methylomirabilota bacterium | reverse complement strand
CCATCACTTCGTTGAAGACCAACCATGCCAGAACCGCCGCCACCACGGGTTGCCAAAGCAGGCCGACCGATGAAAAAGATGCCGGCAACCCGCCCAGGCCCCGGGCAATGAGCGCCTGCCCGCCCACGTGACACAGGACCGCCAGCCCCACCAAGACCATCCAACCGACCGCGGTGCCCGGGACCAACCGGTCTCCGCTCACCACCGCCACCACGAAAAAGCCGGGACAACTCACCAGCCCCGACCACACCATGATGGCCGGCGTCGTGAACCGCTGCCGCAGTCGTTTAACCATCAGAATGTAGCCGGCGTAGGATATCGCCGCGATCACGGCCAGCAAATCCCCCAACCACTGCTTTCGGCTGCCCGGCTCGCCTCCCTCGACGAGCAGGCCGGCTCCGCCCAGCGCCATCAACATCCCGGCCCACACGCCAGGCTGCGGGCGCTCTCCAAGCAGACTCCACGCGCCCAAGGCCACGAACAACGGCGTGAAGTTGGTGAGCAGCGTCGAGTTCGCCACGGTGGTGAACTGAAGCGACCAATGCCACACGGCAAGGTCGCCGACAAAGAAGAGCCCCGCCAATGCCAGGTCCCGAAGATCGGCCCGCGTTTGCGGCCGATCCAGCCGCCCCTCGGCAGGTCCGGAGCGATAGCCCAGCAGCCACAACAGCGGGAGAGCGAACAACACCCTGTAAAACGCCGTCGCACTCGGTCCCGCCTCGCTCCAGCGGACCAGAATCGGGGCGAAACCGATGCCGGTCGCCCCGGCGAAAAGCGCGAACATTGCCACCCGCCGCCCGTCGCCCGCTAGCGCCACAGCAGTTCGCTCAACGCCCGGCCCAGTTCATCCATGCTCAACGTGCCCAGGTAGAGATTCGTACCGATGATCAACTGCGGCATGTTGCCGCGGCCGGCCCGGTAGGCCGCCTCGTAGATCGCGACGTCCTCCTTGAGCCTGGCCTCGACCCAGGGATCGGCCAGCGCCTGGTCGAAGGCATTTGTCCCGACCAGCCCGCGGGCGTAATTGCGGGCGGTTTCCACGGGCACGGGCGTTTCCGGCTCAAAGAACCACTCGTTATACGGCTCGAAGGCGTCGCTCCGTGCCCGCCAGACAGCAAGGCCGATGCGCGCATAGTCGCAGGCGTTGGCGTGCTTGTAGTGCGTGCGCGTCACGGTCGGATTGCATTCCGAAGCCAGCGGCATTGGCAGGCTGATCACCGCCACGTCGTTGCTCAGGTTCTGTTGCACGAACTTCAAACGCGGATGCATCAACCGACAGTGATGGCAGGTGTAATCGAACAGGCTCACCAACAGATGCGGCGCCGAGACCGAACCGAGTAACGGCACGTCCTGCACGTCGAGGTTGAACTGCCCGTTGTAAATCGAATGCACCCGCCGCGCCGGAGGCGGCGCCTTCGTGCCTTCCACCACCTCGACCGGTTGCACCGCGAACGTCCGGGGCTGATGGACCAACTGTCCGGCCACCAGGACCATGACACCCGCCACACCGGCGATCACGCCTGCCAAGGAGCGGGGATGTTCCGGCGCGGACACGGACGCCACCCCCGCTCCCTGACCACGGGCCAAGACGAAGAGCGTCAAGCCTGATGCCACCGCGCCCAGGCCGTGAGCAACGAGACAGTAGGGGCAAAACGACTTCAAGACGAACCACTGCAAGGCGAAAAACCAGATCGCCGCCCCGAGGATCATCGCCGCGCCCGCCACCAGACCCTGCCGCCATCGGGCTGCTCCTGCAGAGCCCGCCGCCGCGTTCACGCGCCAGGTCCCCACCAGCATGGCGCCGTAGGTGCCCAGAGCGAACAAGCTCACCGGCAACCCAAACCAGAAGGCCCAGCGGCTGCCCAGCACGCGACTGCAATCGGAATCCGGCCCACATCCGGCAATCGGACTCTGGGTGAGCGAGGTCCACGCCAGATACGAGGCCACGCCCGCCGCGCCGAACAGGAGCAGGCGGATCACCACCAGAATCGTTGGAGAGGCCACAGATGTCCGCGTCGATGAATGCTTCTTTTTCGCCATGCCACGCGCCTGAGCGCGGTTTTTTCTACCACTTCATCGGAAGCATGAAAACCGCATTCTCGGCCCTCGTTCCCCGCCGCGCCAGGCATCCCCTGCCCGATGAGGCGCGAAAACCCACCGCCTGACCGGCTGCCACGGTGCGGGCAGCGATGTGATGACCATGCACCCTCAGCCAGACCCTGCGAGCTGACCGGCGTCGCCCCCCGGAAAGAGAGGTGGTGACGTGCAATCCGGTTCATCCCGCCTTCCGCAGCCGAACGCTTCGGTCGCGCAGTCACCGGCGTTCGGACACGCCCATACGGGAGCCGCTCGCCTTGACCCAATCTCGGTTCGCCACCAGGATTGCGCTCAAGACTTTTGCCTGACGCCACGCCAGCTTCCCGAGATGGGCCGGTCGGCCCCGACCACTGCATGCGCACAGGACGGATGCTGGAGCTCAACTGCGCCGCCGTCGCGAGGAGCCGCTGCAAAGAATTGAATTCCCAACGCCGGCATGCTCGAACAAGAATTTCCGCATGCTTCAGTACCACCAGTTGCTTCGCCTGGTTCTCGATCAAGGACGGTACAGACAGGATCGAACCGGCACCGGCACCTACTCGGTCTTCGGCGCACAAGCCCGGTTCGACCTCCGCGAGGGGTTTCCCCTGCTGACGACAAAAAAGCTGCATCTCAAGTCAATTATCTATGAGTTGCTCTGGTTCCTGCGCGGGGACACCAACATCAAATTCCTGACGGACCACGGTGTCACCATCTGGAACGAATGGGCGGACGCGGAGGGGAATCTCGGGCGCATTTACGGCGCCCAGTGGTGCGACTGGCGCACCGCCGATGGGCGCTCCGTCAACCAGATCGATCGAGTGATTGACCAAATCCGGACTAATCCCGAGAGCCGTCGGCTCATCGTCAGCGCGTGGAATGTCGGTGAAATCGACCAGATGGCCCTCCCCCCTTGTCACACACTGTTTCAGTTCTTCGTGAGTCAGGGCGAACTCAGTTGCCAGTTGTACCAGCGCAGCGCCGACCTGTTTCTGGGCGTCCCGTTCAATATCGCCTCGTACGCCCTCCTCACTCTGATGGTGGCCCAAGTGTGCGAGTTGGCGCCCGGCGAGTTCGTCCACACTTTTGGGGATCTCCACCTCTACGCCAACCATCTCGAACAAGCGAAGCTGCAACTGACCCGGGAACCGCGGCCCCTCCCGCAAATGCGGCTAAATCCCGCCGTGCGCGACATTCACGCCTTCCAATACGGCGACTTCGAATTGATCAACTATGACCCCCATCCGCCGATCAAAGCGCCCATCGCGGTTTGATGGCGACGTGGCCCTTCATTAACACTCGTCCGCAAGCGCAACACGCCATGCCTCCCGAGGTTTGCCCCAACTGCGGCGCACCGGTGCCAGGAAACGCTCGTGCCTGTCCTGAGTGCGGTTCCGACGAGCAGACGGGATGGTCCGACCGCGCCACCGGCCAGCGGCTGAATCTGCCGGACGATGAATTCGATTATGAGGAATTTGTGCGCGAGGAGTTCGGCAGCCCAAAGGGTGGCTCGATTCGGCCTCGCGGCGTTGGATGGCTCTGGTGGACGGTCGCGGTGATCCTGGTTGTGATTCTAGCTATGCTTTGGGCACGTTTCTGACCCCAACAGCAGAAGCCACAAACAGAAAAGGGCCGCCTGTAAAGGCGGCC
>DATLZF010000674.1:0-2619 GCA_035574135.1 Candidatus Methylomirabilota bacterium | reverse complement strand
CCAGCCTGGCGCTGATGGCTCGGTGAGGCGAGAGCGCCCGCGCGCGAGCTTGCCGGGGTGTGAGGTTTGCGGCACTGTGCGCGCATGGAGTCCAAGGAAGCGTTCGTGGCCCTCAACATGATCGAGCACGTCGGCCCCGTGCGGGTGCGGCAGTTGTTGCAACACTTCGGCGACGCCCCCTCCATTCTGGCCGCCCCGGCGGCCCGGCTGCAGCAGGTGCCGGGCATCGGGGAGAAGGCCGCCGCCGCCATTGCCGCGTGGGAAACGGCCGTGGACCTGGCGGCCGAAATGAAGCGCGTCGCGGACTTTGGATGTGACGTACTCACGCAGGAGGATCCCGCCTACCCGGACTCGCTGCGGCAGATTTACGACCCGCCGGTGGTCCTCTACGTCAAAGGCACCCTGACCGCGGCGGACAACAACGCAGTGGCCATCGTGGGTTCGCGGCAGGCCACGGCCTACGGCCTCGAATCGGCGCGGCGCTTCGGCTACCAGCTTGCCTATGTGGGCGTCACCGTGGTGAGCGGCGGCGCCCGGGGCATCGACACCGCGGCGCACCAGGGAGCGCTGGCGGCCAAGGGCCGGACCATCTGCGTGCTCGGCACCGGCATCAACCTGGTTTTCCCGCCGGAGAACGCGGAACTGTTCGAGCGCATCGCGGGCGCGGGGGCCGTGATCACGCAGTTTCCCTTCAACCGCAAGGCTGACCGCCAGTCCTTCGCCATCCGCAACCGCATCGTGGCCGGGATCACCCTGGGCACACTGGTCGTCGAGGCCCACCTCACCAGTGGCGCGCTCATCACCGCCCACTTCGCCACCGAATACGGCCGGCAAGTCTTCGCCGTGCCCGGCCGGATCGATTCTCCGCGCAGCAAGGGCTGCCACGAGCTGATCAAGAAGGGCGCCAAGCTGTGCGAAAGCGCCGAGGACATCTTGAGCGAGTTCGAGTATCTCTTTCCCGCCAGCAACCGGCCGCCGTCTCCTGGAGAAACCGGCGTATTGCCGGCCCTGGCCTTGTCCGAACCCGAGCAGAAGGTGTTCGACCTGCTGCGCCCCGACGACGAAACCAGCATTGACGAAGTCATCCGCCACAGCGGACTCTCCAGCTCCGTCGTGGCGGTGGCACTCCTGAGCCTGGAGATGAAACGGCTCGTGCGCCAGCACCCCGGCCGGCTTTACACGCGCAACACGTGAGGGCTGCCGGGTCTCCGCGCGACACGTCCCGTGCCGGCCGCACCGGGCACCGCGCCGCGCATGGGAAGAGCAACATTGAACCCACAGGTCCAGATCAAGAACCGCGCCCCCGCCGGCCGGCCGAACACGTCCGCCGGTACCGCTCTCGCCTCATCATGACGCCCACCGCCCGATTGCTGCGCGAACTGATCGCGCTCCCGAGCGTCAATCCCGCCTTCGTTCCCGCGGGCGATCCCTCTGCCGGCGAGCGACGCGTGGCCGAGTTTACGGCCGCCACCGCCGCCAGCGCCGGGCTGGACGTCGATTTCCAGAAGGTTCTGCCCGGCCGCGCGAATCTGCTGGTGACGCTCGTTCCGCGCGGGCCCCGCCGCGGGCGAGTCCTGCTGGCGCCGCACATGGATACGGTGACAGTGGCCAGCGCGCGGCAGTTTACTCCCGTCCGACGGGGCGATCGCCTCTACGGGCGCGGCGCCTGCGACACCAAGGGCAGCCTGGCAGCCATGTTGCGGGCGCTGATCGAACTGGCCCGAAGCGGCTCCCGGCCGCAACACACCGAGATCACCCTCGCGGCTCTGGTGGATGAGGAATCATCGCAAAGCGGATCCCGGGCGCTGGCGGCTTCCGGGCTGAAGGCGGATCTTGCGGTGGTGGGGGAGCCGACCCGGCTGAAGGTCGTGACCGCACACAAGGGCGATCTTTGGCTGGAGCTGACCACGCATGGTAAGGCGGCCCACGGTTCGCGTCCCGAGCTCGGGCGCAGCGCCATCGCGGACATGGCCCGCGCGGTGAGCTGGCTGGAAGGGGATTACGCGCGCCAGTTGCGCCGCCGCCGGCATCCGCTGCTGGGACACGCCACCATCAACGTGGGCACCATCCAGGGCGGTCGGCAGCCGAACATCGTGCCCGACCGGTGCACGATCAAAGTGGATCGCCGCACGCTGCCCGGCGAAAACGATGCCGCCGTGAAGCGGGAGCTGGTGCGCGGCCTGCGGCACCACGGCATCACCGTGCGTCTGGTCGATTACAAGGGCGTGCCCTCCGAGCCGATGGAAACGAACTGCCGGCTGCCGCTGGTGCGGGAATTCCTCCACGCGAACGGGCAACGGCGTCCGGCCGGCGTCCATTTCTTTTCGGATGCCGGCGTGCTGGCGGCGGCGGGCATTCCCAGCGTGCTGTTCGGTCCGGGGGATATCGCGCAGGCGCACACGGCGGAGGAGTTCGTGAGTTTGTCCGAGTTGGAGCGCGCCCGGGAAACGCTGGTGCGGTTTTTGCGATCGCTGCCATGAGTCGCGCTGCGTTCTTTCGCCAGAGCGGCTGGATGGCGGTGGCCACCCTGCTGGGCGGCGTCTTCAACATGGCGTCGAGCTTCGTGGCCATTCAGATGCCGGCGGGACAGTTCAACCTGTTCGACACCGCGTTGTCCGC
>DATLZF010000673.1:0-2185 GCA_035574135.1 Candidatus Methylomirabilota bacterium | reverse complement strand
TCCGACTGCACCGCCGGGTCGAACGCCGTCTCGGCGCTGGGGATCGCCACCCGGAGGACCTTGCTGGGGTCGGCGGCGGTCGAGGGGAAGGACAGGCCAAAGAGGAATGCGGCGAGCAGGACAACCAGGCGGGGCGGAATCACGTCCAACAGGCTCCTGGAGCCGCCTTCAAGCTTGTTGCGCCGGATGGCGCCTCAAACGCCGGGCTTGAGTTCCCGCATGGCCGCCTGGTAGGCCTTGAAGATGTCGTTCCCGAAGCAGACGAAATATACTTTTTCGATGCTCTTGTCCGTCGTCAGGAAGCGCGCCGTCTCCCCCACCGCGATCTTTGCCGCCTGATCGAAGGGGTAGCCGTAGACGCCGCAACTGATCGCGGGGAAGGCGATGGTCTTGAACCCGTGCTCCACCGCCAGCTTGAGGCTGTTGCGGTAGCACGAGGCCAGCAGTTCCGGCTCGCCACTGCTACCGCCGTGCCAAACCGGGCCTACGGTGTGGATCACATACTTGGCCGGCAGCCTGTAGCCCTTGGTGATCTTTGCCTGCCCGGTGGGGCAGCCCCCCAGCGTGCGGCACTCAGCCAGCAGTTCCGGCCCCGCCGCCCGGTGGATCGCCCCGTCCACGCCCCCGCCGCCGAGCAACGAGGAATTGGCCGCGTTGACGATGGCGTCCACCGCCAGGGTGACAATGTTGCCCTGTATGACTTCCATTCTGTCCGGCATCGCTTGCCTCCTTGCATGCACAAGCGCCGCGGCTCGACGCCGCGGCTTCATGCGCCCGGCAAAATCATGCCGCGGCGAGGCTCGGGCGCAAACTACTCGGGCGCGCACAAACCGAGTACCTTCTCCTGTAGTGTGCACAGGCGCGCCGGTCTCGGCTTGAACGTCGCCGAAGTGTCTTGTTTGAACACGCGGCAGTTGCGGATCTCCCGCTCGATCGGCGGATAGTAGGACCAACCCTTGCCCAGGGGAGGAAGTTCCAGCGCCACCTGCTTCCACTTGGGGTGCCCCTGGTTCTGCAGCGTCGGGAAGTTCTCGCACAGGGACCGGGCGAAGCGCACCAGTGCGTCTTTGGTCTGCTTCAGGTTGTAGTCGTAGGTGACCAGGAAGGCCTTGACCGAAAGCGAGGGCACGTCCTCCGTGAGCCAGTTCGAGTAGCTGGAAGCGCGGACCATTGCCGGGAAATACGTCTTCACGGCTTTCGCAGTGGCCGGGTTGGTCTCGTCCAGCCGCAGCAGCTTGATGTACTGGTTCGCTTCCGGCTTCATGTCCACGAACAGCTTGGCGGGCTGACCCGCGACGATCACCACCACGTCCAGGGTCTTTTCCGTGGTCAGTTTGATGAGCGCCTCCTCGTTGCTCAGCGTGCTGATGTTCGCTTCCGGTATGGGCGTGTTGAACATGAGCCGGTACAGCGTCGTGGTGGACATGGCGGTACCGCTGCCCAGGGGGCCGATGTTGATCTTCTTGTCCTTGATCTCGTGGATGTACTTGAGCGGGGAGTCGGCCCGGGTGACGAAGTAGATCTCCTCGTCGTACAGCGGCATGATCACGCGCAGGGGCTTGATGATGCGTCCGGCGTCGAAGTTGCCGGCGGCGGCCTCGTCCTGGAACGCCTGGAACACGTCCGACTGGACCAGCGCGAACTTCACGCCGGGTTCGTAGCGCAGCCGGTTCACGTTCTCGGCGGAGCCCTTCGACGGCAGCACCTCCAGGTCGATGTCGGCCTGGTCTGCCACGTATTTCGCCAGGTCACGCCCGATCTGGATATAGGTGCCGCGCTCCGAAGCGGTGACGATCTTGTACAGGGGCCGCTCCTGGGCATACCCCGTAGCGAAAGGCACCAGGGTGAGCAGGGCGACGAAGACTCTGACCAGCAACATACTAATTCTCCCGTTTGTCTGTAGGTATGCATAAGCCCATGGCTGCCGCCGCTTGCGGGCAGGAAGCCGGGTTGTCGCGCACCGGCTCGGGCCTGGTGGGCACCTCCGGCGCGGGTTTCAGCATGGCGGCGGTTTGTGACGCTGCCTTCTTTGCTAGGGGTCTGGGTTCGGCCACCTGGCGCTGCCGGGCGTTCTCGGCCGGCCGGGCGGCGACTAGCTCATTCTTGGCGCTTGCCGTGGCGCTCCCGCTGGCCGGCGGCGCGGGCTTTTCCGCTTGCATGGCGGCCCCGGGGGCGGCCGGCGGTG
>DATLZF010000672.1:0-2475 GCA_035574135.1 Candidatus Methylomirabilota bacterium | reverse complement strand
GAAGCTGTATTCCCAAACCCCCGGCTCGATCGGCCCCACCCGCACGCTCCAAACGCCGTTGGTGTCCTTGGTCATGGCCGTTCGCCCGTTGGGCCACTGGCCGGTGAGCTGCACGTCTTTCGCTCCGGGGGCCCGCAGGCGGAACGTGACGGTGCCGTCCTCGGCGATTTCCGGAGAACGCAACGGCGCCGGCCGCGCCGGGCGTGGAGCCGCGTTGGTTGCGGACGTCTGGGCCGTTAGGACGGGAGCGGCCGCGAGCAGTAGCAGAGCCGATAGCAGGAGGGGCCAAATCATGGCGCGGAATTTGAATCCCGGGCGTTGGCCGAATCAATTCAAAATCGCGGCCGGCGCGGAGAATCCTTCAATCATCGATGCCGATGCAAAAGGGTTTGACGGTTCGAACGGGCCAGGGCGGCACATTGGGGCGGATCGCGGCAAGTCCTGCGGCCGTGGGGGATGACCCGATGCCGTTTGGGCTGTTGTTCGCCCGATGTCTCGGGGACCGGCTCCTCCCCGGGCAACACTCGGCCACGCCGGGCCTTTGGCGGGGCGAAGGGGGGCGCGCGATCGGTTCGCGGGGAAACTCAGCCGCTGGCGACGCCGAGCCGGGGGCGGCCCGACCCGGAGCGTCTGCCACGAGAGCACCGGCTTGCCGTGGCCGTTGAGCCCCGCGCCCTCGAGAGGTTGGCCTGTCACTGCCGGTGCGTGCCATCGAAGAACACCCTGCACCGGCCGCCGTGGAGCCGCCGCGGGGGATCGGTATCGGCGACGAACCGGAGTTCGGGCCCGGAGGTCTTCTTGGAGATGACGGGCGAGCGTTTTCAGACCTAAACGCCCGGAAAACACTTCACCACGCTCCGCAGGCTTTTAGGCCATTGGGAAGGAGCGGGATGGCACCCGTTTTCCGAGTTTCCACTTGCGACGGTCTTTCGCCATTTGTTACTACTGCCCAATCTTTATGGCAGCCATTGGCCGATTCCAAAAAGGCGACGAAATTTTCTACGCAAAAGTGGTTGATGGTGAGTTGTTCCGCCTCCATGGGGACGTGTTCGGTTCGCCCTCGTTCGACAAGAAACCGACGCCGTTCAAGGGGCTGCGCACGTTGACGCCGGTGGCCCCCTCGAAGGTGATCGCCGTCGGCCTGAACTACGCGGATCACGCCCGTGAATCGGGCAAGCCGTTGCCAAAGGAGCCGCTGTTCTGGCTCAAGGCCCCTACCTCGCTCATTCCGGACGGCGCCAAGATCGAGGTGCCATTCCCGGCGCACCGGACAGATTACGAGGCAGAACTGGCCATTGTCATCGGCCGGCGCGTCCGCAACGTCACCCCGGCGGCGGCGGCCCGCTACATTTTTGGCTACACCGCCGCGCAGGACATCAGCGACCGCACCATTCAGAATGCCGAAAGCCAGTGGGCGCGGGCCAAGTCCTTCGACACGTTCACACCCTTGGGGCCTTACGTGGAGACGAAGATCGATCCGCACGATCTGACCATTCAACTCTTCCAAAACGGCCAGCTCCGGCAGAACTCGAACACCAGCCAGCTCATCTTCAACTGCTTCCAGCTTGTCAGCTTCATCTCGACCAACATGACGCTGCTGCCCGGCGATGTCATCCTGACCGGCACTCCGAGCGGCGTTGGCCCGATCGAGAGTGGCGACCGGCTCGAAGTCCGCATTCAGGGGCTGGCGCCGCTGGTCAACACCGTCAAGTGAAGGGCGAGGGCCGAGGGCTGACGCTGAAGGCCACCCCCTCTTCAAACTTCGGATTTGCCATGCGCTGGACCCAGACGTTCATCCCGACCCTGAAGGAGACGCCGGCCGAAGCCGAGATCGCCTCGCACAAGCTGCTGCTGCGCGCCGGACTCATCCGCAAGCTTGCGGGGGGGCTCTACACGTTCCTGCCGCTGGGGCTGCGCGCCCTGCACAAGGTTGAGCGGATCGTGCGCGAGGAAATGGACCGTGCCGGCGCGCTGGAGGTGCTCATGCCCGCTCTCCAGCCCCCGGACATCTGGCAGGCCAGCGGCCGCTACGAGACCGCCGCCGAGGTGCTCTTCAAAGTCCGCGATCGCGCGCAAAAGGAGTGGGTGATGAGTCCCACCGCCGAGGAGGTCATCACGACCCTGGCGGCCGCGGAGATCAATTCCTACCGGCAACTGCCCGTGAACTTCTACCAGGTGAGCGTGAAGTTCCGGGATGAAATCCGGCCGCGCTTCGGCCTCATGCGCGCCCGGGAATTCATCATGAAGGACGCCTACAGCTTCGACGCCAGCGACGAGGCGGCCATGGTGAGCTACCAGAAAATGTACGAGGCCTACCGGCGCATCTTCGACCGCTGCGGCCTGCGGAGCTTCCCTGTCGAAGCCGACACCGGAGTCATCGGCGGCAACTACTCACACGAGTTCATGGTGCCCGCCGAGACGGGTGAGAACGAGGTCGTTTATTGCGAAGCCTGCGGTTACGCGGCAAACATCGAG
>DATLZF010000671.1:0-6865 GCA_035574135.1 Candidatus Methylomirabilota bacterium | reverse complement strand
GGGTGAAGTCACCTGCCGATGGGTTTGCGAAGAGAGGGTCGGCGCTCAGGTTGCCCTCGCCGGGAAATCCGCCGTCTTGCACATCGCTGTAGGTCAGCTCAAGTGCCGCCCCGTTGGCCAGCGATACGGAGTTGCTGTTCGCCCACACGATCAGATTCGAGGCCACGGCGAAGCCGGCCCCCTGGCCTGCCGTCCGCTCATACAACTGCAGACTGTTGCTGCATCCATAAATCGTCGTGTTGAGAAACACGTTGTTGGACGAGGCATAGACGTTCAAACCGGTGCCGCAATGGTGAATGACGGTGTTGCGCACCGTGTTGCCGTGGGCCTGATCAGCCACGGAGACCGCCTTGTCAGGAAAGCCGTGAATCAGACACTCGTCGATGATCACTCCCTGGTTGTTCCCGAGGTCAATGGCATCGGTGTTGCCACCAAACCCGCGCCGCCACGTTGTGCGATAGATACGGATCTCCGCCGGCGCGCCCTCGAAATCCATCGCGTCGGAGGTGATGTTCTCGAACAGACAACCCTCCACGCGCGTCGGCGTGTAGTCGATGTGGGTCTGGGCGTAATTCAGAAAGTGTGAGTTTCGCAGAATCAACTGGTTTCCGTACAAACCTTCGATCATCTGCCGCGCGTACATTTCCCGCACCACGCTGTCCTCCACTCGCAGAACCGCCCCTGCCGTCACCCGCAGTTGCCCGGCAACCACCTCGGAGTCCTCGATCACCAGACTGGCCCCCGTGCCATTGGCCGCAAGTCGCTCCCAGGCGGTCGTGCCGTCGGCCGGCAGAACCAGGCTGTCCCGCACCACCACTTCACCCCCAGCCTCGGCCCGGATCGATTGCCCCGGCCCGAGCAGGACGACCACGCCACCCAGAGCCAAGCTCCCCCCCTCGGATGTCGTCACGGAGTCCGTGAGCCGCACCACGATCCCCGCCCTGTCAATCGCCACGCGATTTGTGATCGTCCCACCGATCCGGACGGTTTCCAGTTCGGCCACCACGTCGCGGTTGGTGGCGGCCAGAATGTCGCCCGCGGCATCCAGCGCAGCGACAAACAGCGAGTTCCATCCCGGCCGCAACGGCTGCAACTTCGACCACGTGCCATCGACGGGATTAAAGGCTGCGTCATCCCCGTTAACCACCACCCGCACAGCGCCCGCCAGCGTGTTCGATCCAAACAGTCGGATCTGATTGGTGGTCACCAGCGCAAAGAACCGCCCTTCGGACACGCCTCCGGTACCGCCCGTGAGCCGCAGGTCCGCAATCAGGGAAAGATCCGAACTGGTCAACTCGTCGTTAAATCCCATGATTGCCAGAACGTGCGGCCCCGGGGGAAGCATCACGTCCGCGGCACCCAGATCGAACACCATGGGCGGATTTCCCCCGACTCCGGCCGACGCTTCGTGGTTACGCCCGCCCGTCGTGGCCGAGAACGGCGGCTCCTCGCCCACCGCGCCCGGCGCGTTGGGGGACCGCGCAACCTCGATCCCGTCAAGCCACGCGATAAAGCCGTCGTCCCAATCCATTACCAACTCCAACCGGCGGGCGGCGTCGAGCGCCTCCGGCGACTCGAACGACCGCCGGATATAAACGGTCGAGTACCGCGTCCGCATGTCGTTCAGGACCGTGGCGTCGTCCCCATCCCCGTAGCCGAACCCGCCGGGGCCGGTAGCCCAGGAGCCATCCAAGCTGGCATCCAACAAAGTCTGCCAGTTGGCCTGGGGCGAGTTGGTGCCCTTGTGGTAATGCCAGGTGTCGCCGTGGGCCACCAGCGTCTCGGATGGGGCAGGCGCACCGCCGATGTTCACCGTGAAAAGGCCTTGAGCGGACGATGCAGACACCATCCACCCATTGGAAACAGCGAAGCTCAGGAGCGACATCAGGAAACTTCGGACGTGGTACATATAGAGTCGGAACCGACGGACTGAAGCACGAAAGGCCCCTTCTGGCAAACGAGTTATGGGCCTGTCGGCAGATTCTTGTCGCCCAGAGCTCCGGCCGGACACTGTTGCGCCAGCCGGGACAGCCATGCGGCGGGCCACGGGCGGGTGACGATCTCATTGAAGCCGGACCAATGCGTCCGCGCTGAGAACGCACTTCGTCCAGTCCGTCAACATCACGATCCGACCGATGAGGTGAAGATGCTTGCCGGTCTTGCGAGACCGGCAAGCTCCCGGACGGCGTCTCTGTGATTCGCAGCAGCGAACCGCTCACAGACCAATCAGCCTCAGCACAAAACGGAAGAACTCTCCATAAGGATTAGGATCCCAGATCATGGCGCATTCACCTCCCTTCCATGCGGCTCAGGTCGCTACCACCATGCACCCACCAGGGCGCGGGATGGCTTCCCACGATGGTTCTCTCGGAGCCTGTTCGGTTCGTCGGCATTGCTTTGGTTTGCTTGCCTGTTCGTCTATGGATACCGACACACAGAGAAAACCTTTCACTGATCGATCAAAACCACGGGGCCAAACTAATCGAAGCCAGGCATGGCACGAACTGGAGGTCGCCAGATCTTTGTCCACAACCGGCGGGACGTGTCGCCTGAAACCACCCGAGCGGCCTGCCCGCCCGCCACCCGAACGTCGCCTCAATGCCCCTCCGGACTCAGCCTCACCTGTCGGCTTAACCATCGCGCCATTGGATCATCCAGGCGCCTCTTTCAGCCGATCGCACCAAGTCGCTCGAGACGTAGCACGGGCGCACCTGCCTGCCTCGACGCCGGCAGGTCCACGGTGAATTCCACCATCCAGTCATTGTGCCCCTCAGGATCGACCAGCACCTGCTGCACGCGCCAGGTCTTCCGGTCCTCGGACGGCCGCACGTAGGTGTGACGGAGGTTGCGCGCATTCGGGTCGAGGCAGATGCGCTCGTGACCGGCGTAGTACTCGTCGATGGCCGTGCGGAGGCGATCGGCGGTCCACTCTTCTGATGGAGCAGCCGACGTAGGGAGGCTCTGATGGCCTGCCGCGACCGCTCCCGGAGCGTGCGCCTCGCCACCCCGACTGCTTCCAGAGTGGGAAAGATTCTCCAGCGCCGCTTGATAGTCCCGGTTCGCCACACCGCGCAGGAAGGTGAAGATGCGATTGCGGATCAACGCCGTGAACGCCTTCGAGTCGCGCGTGATGTCCCGCTCCGACTCCTCGGCGCCGGGCGGGCGGACCTCCGTCGTCTCGGCGGGCTGGTAACCCGGATGGCGCATCTTTTCCCACTCGTCGAGCAGACTGCTGTCCACCTGGCGAATCATCGTGGCCAGATACACCTCCATCTCGCGCACCGCATCGGTCTTGGCCGCATCGGGAACGGTCTGTGCGAGCACCTTGAACGTACTGTTGATGTGGCGCAGCAACACGCCCTCGGCCCGCTGGAGTTCGTAGTCCTTGATGTAATCCGCGAATGTCCGGAACTGCTCGAACATCTCGCGCACGATTGACTTCGGCCGAATGTTTTCCTGTCCGACCCACGGATGCTTGTCGGCAAACGCGTTGAAGGTGTCGTAGATGAACTCGCGGCGCGGCTTCGGGTATTCCAGCTTTTCCAGTTCCTCCATGCGCTCGTCGTATTCGATGCCCTCCATCTTCATTTCGGCCAGTTTCTGGGCTTTCAAACGATCGAGCTGCTTGCGCAGAATGATGTCGGGGTCCTCGAGAATGGATTCGACCAGGGTGATGAGGTCCAGGGCGTAATCCGCTGCTGCGGGATCGAGCAGCGGGATGGTCTCGATGAGATAAAGCGAAAGCGTCTGATCCATCGAGAAGTCATCCTGCAGCTCGACATTCACGCGGAGCTTGCGTCCGGATGCCGACGAAGGAACAAACTCGATAATCTTTCGATCCACCAGCGAGCGGAACAACTGCCAGGCCCGCTTCACATGCGCGGCCTTCTGCTTTGGCGAATCGTGGCAGTCGCGAATCAACTTCTGCATCGCGCGACACCCGTCGCCGTCGCGGCTCAACACGTTCAACAGCATCGCATGCGACACCTGGAAACGCGATGTGAGCCGTTCCGGCGGCGCGGCGATCAGACGCAGGAACGTGTTCTTGTCCCAGTTCACGAAATTCCTCTCGGGCGGCTGGCGTTTCACCGCCTTCTTGCCATCGCGCGCGGACTTTTCGGCGAGCTTGAGGTTCTCGATCACGTGCTCCGGCGCCTGCGCCACCACCCAGCCGATGCTGTCGAAGCCCTTGCGCCCGGCGCGCCCGGCAATCTGATGAAAATCGCGCGCACTCAAGATGCCCGTCTTCTCGCCGTCGAATTTGCAAAGTTTGGTGAAGAGGACGGTGCGAATCGGGACGTTGATGCCCACTCCAAGAGTGTCAGTGCCGCAGATGACCTTGAGCAATCCCTTCTGTGCCAGTTGCTCGACGAGGATGCGATACTTCGGCAACAGTCCGGCGTGATGCAGCCCGATACCGTGGCGCAGCCATTTCTTGATCTCCGGCCCGTAGGGACTGCTGAACTTGAAACCCTCGATCGCGTTCGCAATGGCCGCCTTCTCCTCGCGCGTGCAGACGTTGATGCTGGTAAAATCCTGGGCACTCTGCGCCGCCTCGAGCTGCGTGAAGTGAACCACGTAAACCGGCGCCTTCCCGTCGGCGGCAAGGCTTTCGAGTGTCTTCGCCAGCGGGAGCTCCGAGTAGGCGAACTCCAGCGGCACCGGTCGATGCGCGGACGAGACGGTGACGGTGGGCTTGCCGTTGAGCCGGGTCAGCACCTGCTCGAAGAACGCCGTCTCGCCCAGTGTGGCGGACATGAGCAGGAACCTCGTCTGCGGCATGGCCAGCAACGGCACCTGCCACGCCACGCCGCGTTCGCGATCCGCGTAGTAATGGAACTCGTCCATCACCACATCCTGCACGTTGGCCGCGTGCCCCTCGCGCAGGGCAATGTTCGCCAGAATCTCCGCCGTGCAGCACAGGATGGGCGCGTCACGATTCACCGACGCGTCGCCGGTGCTCAGGCCGACGTTGTCCGGACCGAACTCCCGGCAGAGCGCAAGCCACTTCTCGTTCACCAGCGCCTTGATCGGACAGGTGTAAACGGAGCGGCGACCTTGCGCCAGCGACTTGAAGTGCAGCCCTGCGGCCACGAGCGATTTGCCGGAACCGGTGGGTGTGTTGAGGATGACGTTCTTGTCTTCGAACAGTTCGAGCATGGCCGACTCCTGCGCTTCATAGAGCCGGAGTTGCCGACTCTCGACGTATTCGAGGAAGCGCCCGAGCAGGGCGTCGTTGCTCGGGCGTTCGTCGCGCGGGATGAAATCGTACAGCGTCGCAGGCACTGGCCGCGACGTTACGCCAGCGACAATGGCTTGAGAAGACCTCTTCCACGCCCGGCGCGACAGACTGCTCGATGAAGTCCCCCTCGGCACACCCCATGGCGCGCGGACAGCCGCCGCTTGAAAAGCGCCTCGGGAAACCGGACAGTCCACGGCGTCGCACCGAACATCGGAAGTTCATGACAAAACGTGGGCGCATTCCTTGGGCGTGGTGGTTGTCCAGCCTGCTGTCGCTGGCGGTGGGCCCGCCACTGAACGCCGCCACGTTCACCGTGCGCACCACCCAGGACAAGGGCAAGGGCTCGCTGCGCTATGCGCTCGAGCAAGCCAATGCCCGCGCCGGTTCGCATTCGATCATCTTCGATTTCGACGGCGCCGGCCCATTTCGCATCCAACCTGTTTCACCCCTGCCCGATGTCGTGAAGCCGGTTTTCATCGATGCCACCCGCCTGGCGGGTTTCACGGGCACGCCCATCGTCGAGCTGGACGGCTCGCGTGCGGGCCGCGGGGCGCACGGGCTCGTGCTTCGCGGCGGCCACAGCGAGGTGCGGGGTCTGGCGATTCATCACTTCGACGGCGCCGGGCTGTATCTCGCCGGAGGCGTCAGCAATGTGGTCGCCGGTTGCTGGTTGGGGGCAGACCCTTCGGCCGCGATGTCCGGCGGCAATCAGTTCGGGCTCCTCATCGGAGGCGACTCGACCTACAACACCATCGGTGGTCTCGCGGCATCCGACGGCAACGTGCTCTCCGGCAACCGCACGGCCGGCCTGGCCATGCTGGGGTCCGACACCACCGGAAACGTCATCGAGGGCAATCGCATCGGCGCCAACGGCATCGGCGTGCTTGTCGAGGGATCGGCAACGAACACCATTGGCGGCATTCAGCCCGGGGCTCGGAACGTCGTCTCCGCCAATGGCAACGCCGGCATTCTCATCCTGGGGCCCGCGCCGGGGAACGTCATCCAGGGCAATTTCATCGGCCTCGATCCGACCGGCAGCCGGCCATTGGGCAATAGCGGCAGCGGCATCGTCATCTCAAACGCCGTCGAGGCCACCATCGGCGGGCGTGAAGCAATGGCCCGCAATGTCATTTCCGGCAATCAATTCTTCGGCCTTGACCTGTCCGGTGAGTTTCACGTCGTGCAGGGCAATTTTATCGGCACCGATGCGGCCGGCCTGGTCGCCGTGCCCAACGGCTCAGCCCCTGACGGCACCGGCGGCCTGCGGGTCGCAGGCGCCTACCACACCATCGGCGGACCGGAAATGGAGTCGGGCAATCTGGTGTCCGGCAATCGGGGCGCCGGTCTGCTCCTGGTGCAGGCCGCCTACTGCGCCGTGCAATGCAACTGGATCGGACCGGATCGGACGGGCGTGCGGGCCCTGCCCGGCCAGTCCGACGGCGTGGTCTTGATCGACTCGCTGTTCAATACCATCGGCGGCGCCGGCACCGTCGAGGGCAACCTGATTTCCGGCAATGAGAACCACGGGCTGGTGCTGCGGGGTGAAAGCCAGCGCAACGTGATTCAGCGGAACTGGATCGGCCTGAACCTCGCCGGCTTGGCGCCGCTGCCCAACGGCGGTTC
>DATLZF010000670.1:0-3828 GCA_035574135.1 Candidatus Methylomirabilota bacterium | reverse complement strand
CCCGCGTGTCCCCCCCCGCCAAGACCCAGGCGATGGGCAGAGCGTTCCGTTTGGCGAAGGCAAAGACCTGGCGGTCGCGTTCCATCAAATCGCCATGGGTCAGCGCCAAGGGCGAATAGGGGTCGTCCCGCAACGGGTCCGCACCCGCCTGATAGAGGAGCAGGTCCGGCCGGCCACGCTCGAGCAAGCGCGGTAACTGCGCCTCGAGCGTCGCCAGCAGTCGGGGCCCGTCGCACCCCGCGGGCAAGGTCGCGGAAAAGTGATTGGCGCCGTCCTCGTGCCGGCGGGCCGTCACATCGCGATAGGCCGTATTGCGCCAGTAGTCGCTTCCGTAGATGGAAAGCGCGGTGAGGAACGGACGGGACTCCGCCAACGCGGCCGTGCCATTGCCGTAGTGCAGATCGAGATCGAGAATGGCCACGCGCTCCACTTCCCCGCCGCGCCGAAGAACCTCCGCGGCCACCACCAGGCCGTTGAAGGTGCAAAAGCCCTCTCCGTGATCGGCATGGGCGTGATGGAAGCCGCTGGCCAGCGCCGCCGCCACGCCCTGCTGCAAGGCCCGCCGCGCTGCGGCAATGCACGCGCCGTTGGTCAGGCAGACCGACGGAAACAGCGCCTCGCTCCACGGGAACTTCTGCGACTCGGCCAGCGCGCGTGGGGTGCCGGTGCGGACCGCGTCGAGATAGTCCGCCGTGTGGACGAAGCGAAGCTGCTCCACGGTGGCTGGCGCCGGTTCCTCCAGCCGCAGGCCGGCAAGCCGGCGCAGTTGCTCGGCCACCAGCCCGAACTTGCGCATGGGCATGATGTGCTGCTCGCCGATCGGCGCCGCGAAACCGGGATGGTAGAACGCGGTGATCACCGTGTCGGTGCCACCAAGGCCACGGCCGCGTCCAGCGCCGGATAGTCGCGCAGACTCTCCCACAAGCCTGCCATGTCCCGTTCGCGAAACCCGGCGCCATACATGCGGTAGAGCGCCGTCACAAGGTGTCGAATCTCGGCGCCACGGATGCAATCCTGTGCCTCGCGCCCGACGCGCCGAATGATCAGGCCAAAGGGCAGCGGCTTTGGCCCGCCGCCGGCGTCAATCTCGGCCGGGGGACGAAAATCAGGTTGCAGGTAAGGCACCACGTTCGGATCGATCTTCTTGAATCCGGCTTTCTCATACGCCTTGAGGCGAATCATCCGCTCAGGCAACCCCTCCTCCGGATGCTCCATCTCGGCGACGAGGGTAACCGGCGAGTCCATCGGCTGCCCTGCTGCCGCCAGGCAGGCGCGGGCCGTCTGCAGGGGCCACGCCCGGAGCCAGCCGGCCAGCCCGGTGCGACGCCACGCCGGCTCTACCCACACGTGCGACAGGTGCACAACGGCATGAGCCGCGCCGTCGGGGCAGGCCACCACGGCCGTATGATCGCGCACCGCCACCACCTCGTCGCGTCGGCGCACAACGAGCATTTCATATCGTAACCAGCAATCGCCTGTCGCCTGCGCCGGATGCCACGTCAGCCGCCGGGCAATGACCTCCGGCTGCTCCATCTCGTGCCGCGCGCCAAACTCCGCCCACAACCGCTCGAAGGCCCGGGCGAACAGCGGATCTGCGCCGGACCGGACGCAGTGCACCGTGAACTCGCCCGTGGGCAGTTCACGCGATTTGACCTCGCCCGGCGCCAGGTCCCCGGGCAGGAACTCGACCGATCTCTGAGCGGGCAACATGGGAGGAGCATCGTCAACGCCGGCGCTCCCGGCAAGAGCCGTCACCCGGTCACGGCACGGCCCTTCCCGGCAGCCAACCGCCTGACATCGGAGTTTGGCAGCGCCGGGGCGGTATGATTGACTGGCCGCATGAACGACGCGACGCTGCGCCAGCTCCAGGAGGCCGACCGGTCCTTTCATCTCCACCCGTTCACCGATCATCGCCTCCTGCACGCGCAGGGCACCCACGTCATCGTCTCCGGCGAGGGCTGCTGGTTGACGGATGCGACCGGCCGACGGCTGCTCGACGGGCTGGCGGGCTTGTGGTGCGTCAACGTGGGCTACGATTGCCGTGAGATCGTGGAAGCGGTGAACCGGCAGATGTCGCGGCTGCCGTATTACTGTTCGTTCTTCAACACGACCACGGAACCGGCCATCCGGCTGGCGGAACGGCTGGCCGAGCTGGCGCCACCGGGGCTGCGGCACACGCTGTTCTGCAATTCCGGCTCGGAGGCGAACGAAACCGCGCTCAAGATCATCCGCGCTTGGAACAAGCTGCGCGGGCGTTCTGAGAAGAACAAGATTCTCTCGCGCACGTTCTCCTATCACGGCGTCACGCTGGCCACCAGCAGCCTGACCGGTCTGCCCAATTGCCGCGACCCCTTCGATCTGCCCCTGCCCGGATTCCTGCAGGTGCCCGGACCGCATCCCTACGGAGCAAACAGCCCGCTCGATCCGGTGGCTTACGGGCGGTGGTGCGTGGAGGAAACCGCGCGCATCATTGACCGCGAAGGCGCGAACACCGTCGCAGCCCTGTTCGTGGAGCCCGTGCAGGGCGCGGGCGGCGTCATCGTGCCGCCCGACGGCTACCTCAAGGCACTGCGGCAACTTTGCCGCGAACACGAGATTCTGTTTGTGGCCGACGAGGTCATCACGGCCTTTGGGCGGCTGGGCGAGTGGTTTGCCAGTGCCTTGTGGGAGCTCCAACCCGACTTGATCACCCTCGCGAAAGGCATCACCAGCGGCTACCTGCCCCTGGGCGGCACCATCGTGAGCGACCCAATTGCCCATGACTTGATTGAGTCGGGCTACTTCTCGCATGGGTTCACCTACAGCAGTCATCCCACCCCCGCCGCCGCCGCCCTGGCCAACCTGGAGGTGCTGGAGAAACGCCGCATCATCCCGCGCGTGCGCGAGGACATCGGACCTTACTTCCAGCAGAAGCTTCGCGGTTTCGCCGGCCATCCCGCGGTGGGCGAAGTGCGCGGGCACGGCCTCATCGGCGCCCTGGATCTTTTGCCCCGGGGCGGCAAGACCGCCCTCGATCCGGCGAATCCCCTCGGCGCCAAAGCGGCTCGCCTCGCCCGCGAGGAAGGCGTCATCGTCCGCGGCATCCGCGATCTGATCGCCTTCGCCCCTCCCCTTACCATCAGCCGGGAAGAGATCGATTACTTGTTCGCCGCCGTGGGGCGAACTTTGGAACGGCTGTGGCGGTAACAAGGGGAACCCAACGGCCGCCCTCCCACGTCGTCGCGGGAACGGAAGTCCGACTCGAAGCCGGGCCGGGCGCCAAGCCCGTGTGCGCGGCAAGGGCCGACGAGTGCGCCAGCCTCCGAACCCGGACTTGACCTTCGGGGGAGACCGCCGACAATCGCGCGTCATGACCATGACGGACCGCCCCCCGTTCCCCAATCGCGGCGCAGCGCAATGGGGTTCCTGGTCACGCCGGCTGCCGACGGGCATGGCCCTGGTGGATCGGCTTTGCGGCGGCTGGACGGCGCTGGTCCTCATCTTCCTCTATCTGCCGATCGTTCTCTTGGTGGCGTACTCGTTCAACGCCTCGGATCTCAGCACCATCTGGACGGGCTTCAGCCTCGAGTGGTACGGCCGGCTGTGGAACAACGGGCCGCTGATCGCCGCGCTGAAGAACAGCCTTATCATTGCGGGCATCACGACCCTGCTCTCCGTGGCACTCGGCACCCTCGGTGCTTGGTTGCTGTTTCGTTACCGGTTCCCTGCGCTGCGCGCCCTCGGGACGCTCATCTTTATTCCGATGGTGGTTCCCGAGGTGATCATGGGGGTGAGCCTGCTCATTCTGTTTGCCGCGGCGGGCGGCCTGCTCAATCAGTGGCTGGCGGG
>DATLZF010000669.1:0-7864 GCA_035574135.1 Candidatus Methylomirabilota bacterium | reverse complement strand
TGCGCCATCCACCATGATGTCCTCGTTCACCGCCGCCGCGGTGTTGTTCAGCTTCACGCGGAAGGTGCCGTCGAAATCGACCGCGCCGGGCACATTCAAGCCCACCATCACGCTGAACTCGCCGGCCAGGCCCGCACTGCTCAGGATCAAGCCGCCTTCGCCCTCGGTCAGGCTGACAAAGTCCGTCGTGCCATCGCCCAGGCCGAGATGCGCGTCGCTGACACCAACTTTCACCACGCGCAGATCATCCGCGTCGCCTGGTGTTCCGTTCGGGCCGGGCAACGTGAGTTGCTCGAAGCTGAACGTGCCGCCGATGCTTTGGCCGGCAACCTCCAGAGTGAGGCCCACGCCCTCGAACCGCTGCTCGCCTGGATCCAGCGTCTCGCTGGTCATGTCGGGCAGCGTCAAGGTGATGGGATTGACCGTATCCTGGTTCACCCGCACGCGGGCTTTGCCGGTGAACGTCACGCCGTCGATACCGACCAATTCAATCTCGCCTTCGGCGAAGATGGCGTACTGGCTGGCCGCGAGTTCGCGGATATCCACGCCCGCGTTGAGGAGCGCCACGCCGCGCGCCGAGGGATTCCGCTCCCCGGTCGCCGGGTCATTGAAGAGCGGACCCTGGCCGAGGAAGAGGGTCACGCCGGTGCCGGTAAAGCGGCCCATCGTGAACGAAAAACTTTCGGCGTAAACGCTGACGAAGTTCCCGATGTTCAGGCTGACGTCCGAGCCAAAGAACTCGGCCGCAACGTTGCCGGTGAATGAAATCGTGAGCGTCTTCCCGTTCAACTCGAGGGTTTCGTTGACCGCGCCGCCCGTGGTGTTGATCCGGAAACCGATGCTGCCGCCGGCGCTAAAGCCGCCGCCGCCGATCTCCGCCTCGCCCGTCATGAAGCCGGCCAGGCCGCCGCCGCGAATCACAAACGCGCCCTCGCCATTCTTCAGCTTCTGGCCGCCAATCTCCACGCTCACGTTGGTCACGGCGAAGCGAGTGACTTTGATGCCGTTGAGGAGGACCCGGGCGGCCTGCGCGTCGTTGGCCGCCGCGAGATCAAGGTCGCCGTCCCCGTCGAAGTCAACCAGCGCCACCGCCGTGGTCGCGTCCGTCCCGGCGCCGACCAAGGTCGCCGTGACGCCGGCGAACGGATTCTCTTCAACGTCGGCGGAGACGAAGGCGTTCAGGTAAATGCGCTTTGCCGCGCCGTCGTTGGCCACGATGACATCGAGTTTGCCGTCGCCGTTGACATCGCCAAGCGCCAGGGCCGTGGTGGTGAAAGTTGCCGCGTCGAGATCGATGGCCGTCGCGCTCGCGAACGGATCAACCGTGCCGTCGCTCAGGTAAATTTGATTGGTCTGGCCGGTGCGCCCGGTCACGAGGTCGAGATCGCCGTCGCGGTCGAGATCGCCCAGCGCCACCGCCGTGGTGGCATCCGTGGCCGCGCCCACCACCAGCACGGCGGCGGGGTTGAAGGGATTCGCCCCCGGCGTCGCGTCGTCCGCGCGATTCAGGTAAATGCGCGTCGCCGCCAGGTGGAAGCCCACCACCAGATCGGGCCGCCCATCACCGTCGAGATCGCCCACGGCCAGGGCCGTGGTCGGGCGCGCAGTAGAATCGATCTCCAACGCGGTCACGCCGTTGAACGGATTGTTCGTGCCGTTGCTCAGGTAGAGCAGGTTTGGCTCGCCATCGTTGCCAACCACGATGTCCAGCTTGTTGTCGCCATTGAAATCGGCCACCGCCAGGGCCGTCGTCGCGTGCGCCGTGCCGTCGAGTTCGAGGGCGGTGACGCCGTTGAACGGATTGGCCGTGCCGTTGTTGAGGTAGATCAGATTCTCCTCGTCGCCCGCCGTGTCGTTGTTGCCGACGATCAGGTCCGGTTTGTTGTCGCCGTTCAAGTCGGCCAGCGCGAGTGACGTGGTGTTGTAGGCCGTTGCGTCGATGGCCACGCCCGTCACGGCGTCGAAGGGCTTCGCCGTACCGTTGTTCAGATAGAGCAGATTCGTCGCGCCGTTGCGGCCCACGATCAAGTCGGCCCGCCCGTCCCCGTTCACGTCGCCCGCGACGACCGCGGTCGCCGCGCCGAGGCCGGCCAAATCCTGCGCCGGACCAAATTCCTTCTTGTCGCCCTGGTCGAAGAAGAAGTCGCCGTGGAGCACCGGGCCGCCCCCTCCAATCTGCACGTCCACATCGATCACCGCCACGCGGATGAACGAGCCGGCGGGCAGCTTCAGCGGAATGGTCTGGTTGCCGACTTTCACCTGCTCATCTACCGGGGCCGGGCTGGTGTTGATTTGCAATTCGATCTCCGAAGCCATGACGTCGATGCCGGGAATATCGAGCGTGAAATCCGTGATCGTGAACTGAGCCGCCACGCCCAGCCGGTCGATGCGCAGCGCACCGGTGCCATCGGTCACGGTCACGAAGTCCGTCGCGCCGTCGGTGATGGTCAGGGTGAGGTCGGTGATGCCGATGGTGACGACCTTCTCATCATCCACGTCGCCGAACATGCCATTGGCGCCGGGCCGGGTCGCCTGCTCGATGCTGAAGGTGCCGCCCACTTGCTGGCCCACCACGTTCAAGGAAGCCGTGCCATCGATGCGCAGGAACTCACCCATCTCGGTGAACTCCAGATGCGCCGTGCCGGACGGCGTCGTGAACGTCTCGTCCACCGTCCCGTTGATGGTCTTGAACCGCACCAGGAAGCTGCCCTCGAAGCTGACCCCCGGCACATCAAGGACCACGTCGCCCATGAATTCACCGGCCACACCCTCGGCCGTGAGCAGGAAGTTGCCGCCGCCATCGATCACCCGGACGAAGTCGCGCGTGCCATCGCCCAGGGCCAGGTTGACGTTCGACGCCGACACCCGCACGACGCGCTGCGAACTCGGCGCCTGGGTGGTGGTTTGCTCGAAGGCAAAATCTCCGCGCAAGGTCTGGCCGAGCACGCCCAGGTGCAGCCCGATGCCCTCGACGCGCACATAGCTTGCGCCGCCGGGCAGATCGAGCACCGTGGTTGCGCCAGCGATGGTGAAGGTTTCGTTCACCTGCGCGCCGGTGTTGTTGATCTTCACGCTCAACGTACCGCTCAGGCTGACTTCGGGAACGTTCAGCGACACGGACGCGCTCAAGCTGCCGGCGATGCCCGTGCTGCGGATGACGAAGAAGCCCGTGCCGTTCGTCACGCGCAGGAGCGGGTTCGCGCCGTCACCGAGGCTGAGGCTGACTTCCGTGGCCGCCACGCGAATGATCTTCTCCGTGGTCATGCCCGCGGTCTTGGTGAACTGCTCGAAACTGAAATTGCCAGTCAGAGTCTGACCCGCGACCGACAGCCGCACGCCGGTGCCGGTCACGCGCAGGAACGGTCCGGCGGGCAGGCTCAAGCTCAAAGTGCCGCCGCCCACCTGAATCGTATCGTTCACGGCGGCACCGGTGTTGTTGATCTCCACGCTGAACGCGCCGGCAAAGGCGACGGCGGAGACGTTGACTTCCACGGCGCCGCTGAACCGGCCCGCGATGCCGCCCGAGGCCAGGATGAAGAAGCCTTCGCCCTCTGTGAGATTCACAATGGGCGATCCCGTGGTGCCGCCCAGTCCGAGCGCGGCGTCCGAAACGGCCACGCGCACCACCTTCGTGCCACCGGGCCGCGTCACTTGTTCCAGAACAAAGTTGCCACTGATGGTCTGGCCCAGCACTTCCAGCGTCGCGGGCGTCATCGGCGCCGATTCACCGATCTCGACGCGCAGGTAGGGACCGGCCGGCAGCATCAGCGGATCAAGCATCGCGCCGGCAAAGGTCTCATTCACCGCAGCCATCGTGTTGTTGACGCGCACCTTGATGGCGCCGCTGAAGCGCACGCCGGGCACGTTGATGCTGACGCTCGCACTCAATTCGCCGGCCAGGCCCGCCGCCGTCACCACGAACTGACCGCGGCCGCGGCTCAAGCTCACGGCCGGGGGCGTGCCACCGAGGCTCAAGGTCACGTTGCTGGCGGCAACCCGGGTTACGCTCGCTCCGCCAGCCAGGATGAGTTGCTCGAAGCTGAAGTCGCCGCTCAGGGTCTGACCCAGCACGGTCAGGCTCACGCCCGTGCCCTCGACCTTCAGGTAGCGGCCCATCGGCAGCTTGAGACTCACCGGCAGCACGCCCACAGTGAACGTTTCATCCACTTCCGCCATGGAGTTGTTGACCAACAGCCGGAACGCTCCGCCGAAGGTCACGCCCGGAACGTTGAAACCGATGTTCGCGCTGATCGTGCCCGCGAGTCCGGTTGGCGTGACGAGGAAGAAACCCGTGCCGTTGGTCACGTTCACCGCTCCGCCGAGGGAAATCGTCACGTTGGCCGCGCCGACGCGGATCACGGAAACGTCGTCCATCGTGCCCAGTGCGCCGTCCAAGCCCGCGCTCTTCGTTTGCTCGAAGGCGAAATCGCCGCTCAAGGTCTGACCCAGCAACGAAAGCCGCGCGCCGACGCCTTGCACCCGCACGTACGGCCCGGCGGGCAGATTGAGATGCAGCGTGGTGTTGCCCACGGCCAGCATTTCGCTCACTTGGGCGCGGGTGTTGTTGATGGCGAGGCTGAAGCTGCCGGTGAATTCTCCGCCGCCGGGCATGCTCTCGATGTTGATCGTGCCGCTGATCCGGCCCGCCACACCCGCCGCCGTGATCACCAGAATGCCTTCGCCGTCGGTCAGCGAAACGAGGTCCGTGCTGCCGGCGCGCAACGTCAGTGTCACGTCGGTCGCGGCGAGGCGGATGACCTTCCCTCCCGTGGCCAGCGAGGTGGCCTGCTCCAGCGCAAACCTGCCCGTGAGCGTCTGGCCCGCGATTTCCAGCGTGGCCGGAGTCATCGGCGCCGTCGGGCCAACCTCGATGCGCAGATACGGCCCGGCCGGCAGTTCGAGCGTGATCGTCTCGTCCCCGACTGCAAAGACCGAGTTCACCGCGGCGCCCGTCGTGTTGATGGCCAGGCTCAGATGGCCATTGAACTCGACGCCAGGGATGTTCGTGTCGATGTCCGCCGCAAGCGATCCCGCGAGACCCGCGCTGGTGAAGAGCAGCGAACCCTCGCCGTTGGTAACACTGATGAGTTCGGTCGTCCCGTCGCCCAAGCCGAGGCTTACGTCCGTGGCCGCGATGCGGATGGTGCCGGCGAGGCTGCCGCTGGTCACCTTGTCGAAGGAGAAATTGCCGCGCAACGTCTGGCCCAGAAGGCTGAGTTCGGCGTCCAGCGCCTCGAAGCGAGTGACCAGATCGCCGTTGACGAACTCGATTTCCACCGGCGGCTGGTTGCTGTTCGGAATCTCGATGGTTTCGTCCACCATCGCGCCGGAGTTGTTCACGCGGATGCGCGCCGTGCCCGCGAGGGTCACGCCATCCACGCCGAGCAACTGCACCGTGCCCTCGGCCACCATGGCGAAGGTGCCGTTGGCGAACTTGATCAGGCCGATGCGCGCGTTCGACAGCAGGACGCCCGTGGCCAGCGGATTGATGTCGCCGTTCTCCAGCCGCGCCGGGCCCTCGCCGAGGAAGACGCTGAGGTTCGTGCCGCCGAAGACGCTCTTTCCGCCAACGTTCGAGAACGTGACGCTGCCCTCGATGGTGACGAAGTTGGCGATGTTCAACGACAGGCTCTCGGCGAAGAACGAGAAGCCGCTGACCTCGCCCGCGCCGAACTTCACCAAGATCGAGCGGCCGTTGACGACGATGGTTTCGTCCACCTCCAGACCGGTCGTGTTCACGCGGAAGCCGGCCCGCCCCCCGACGCTGACGCCGCCCGCAGCCACCGCGATCTCGCCGGAGAGCACGCCGGCCAGGCCCTGCTGGAAGATGACAAACGCGCCCTCGGCGTTGCGCAGGCCGTTGCCGGAGACGGTGAGACTGACGTTGGCCACACCGAGGCGGGTAATCTTCGCGCCATCATTGCGCGTGGCCTGCTCGAAGAGGAAATCGCCGTGAAGCACGGTCCCGCTCACCGTTACGTCCGTGTCGAAGGCGGTAACCTGCAGATACGGGCCGGCGGGCAGGTTCAACTCAATCGTGTCCGCACCGTCGGCGAAGGCTTCCGCCACCGGCGCCATGTTGGTGTTGATGCGGATGCCGAGCGTGCTGGAGAGCGCGACACCGGAAATCGCCGAGGACGCCAGCCGCGCCGAAAGCTGCCCGGCCACGCCCTGGCTGGTGAGGATGAACGCGCCGTCACCATCGTTGACCGAAAGCACCGTGGTGCTGCCGCTGGTCAGGTTCAGCGTCACGTCGCGGGTCGAGATGCGAACGACCTTCTGGCCGTCGCTGGTCATGCTTTGATCGATGGCGAAGTTGCCGGTCAGCGTCTGGCCAAAGACGTTCAGCGTGAGGCCGGTTCCCTTGACGCGCACGAAATTGCCCGCCGCCAAAGTCAGCGCACCGGTCGGGAAGGTTTCGTTCACCGCCACGCCGGTGTTGTTGATCTCGACCGTGAACGTGCCGCCGAAGGTCACATCCGGCACGTTGAGCGTAATCGTGCCCGTGAACGAACCGGCCAGGCCCGCCCCGCTCAGAATGAAGTAAGCCGAGGCGCCGCTGACCGAGAGCAAGTCATTCGTGCCATCACCCAGCGCGAGGGTGGCGTTGGCGACCGCGACGCGCGTAACGGTCTTCGGCATCGCGCCGGTGGTGGTCGCGCGCTCGATCTCGAAATCGCCGCTGAGACGCTGGCCCAAGATGGTGGCCTGCACGCCCGCGCCCGCGATGCGGAGGTAGCGGCCCGCCGGAAGCACCAAGCCGACACGTTCCTCGCCAACCAGGAATGTTTCATCGATGGCGTTGGGTGTGTCATTGATCTGAAGCGTTAGCGAACCGCTGAGGCTGACACCGGGCACGCTCACCGCAACGGTGCCGCTGATTTCGCCCGCGAGGCCGCGATTTGCCACCGTTGCGCCGCCCTGGATCAGAAAACTTCCCCGCCCCTGCGTGAGCGACAGGAGTGGCGACGAGCCATCGGTGAATTCAAAGCTGACGTTGCTCGCCGCGACGCGCACGGTCTGGCCGCCGCCCTGGCGCGCGACGCGCTCGAAGGCGAAGTCGCCGCTCACCGTCTGGCCGAGGATGCTCATCGTGACGCCGAGCCCCTCGACCCGCAGGTACGGCCCGGCGGCCAGTTCGAGCGTCACCTCGCGCCCGCCGACCTGAAAGGTTTCCATGACCGCCGCGTTGGTCGTGTTGACAGCGAGGCCGAACGTGCCCGTGAAGGTCGCCCCTGGCACGCCGCTCAAATCGACGCTGGCGCTCAACGATCCCGCCACGCCCGCCGCGCTGAGGACGAAGTTGCCCCGGCCGTTGGTGACGACGACGAAATCGGTCGAGCCGTCGCCCAGCCGCAGTTCGACATCCGCCGCCGCCATGCGCAGGACCTGCCGGCCATCGGGGAGCTTCAGGAACTCGATGGAGAAGTCGCCTCTCAATTCCTGGCCGAACAATTCGAGATCGACGTCGCTCGCCTCCAACCGGAAATAGGGACCGCCGGGCAGGTTGATCGAGGCGAGCGGGTTCAAATCCGGCCCGATGAATTCGCCGGGGAAATCCAGCGACGGCAGACCGAACAGCGAACTTACGTCGAAGCCGTTCAGCCCGTCGATATCCAGCACGCCGAGGTCGGGCCGATCGTTCACCAGGCGCAGGCCACCGAGTGAAATCGTGGCCATCTCAAAGCCGGCTTCGAGGTTGATCCGGTCGAGCAGGTCCTGAATCGTGCCGATGCCGGACAAGTCCACTTCAAACGAAGAAAGGTCGGGGCGGGTGATGCGCAGATGTGGGCCGACGTTCGGGATGGTTAGCCCCACGCCGCCGAAGAGATCGCTGATCGACAGGCTCGGCACCAGCGAACTG
>DATLZF010000668.1:0-2786 GCA_035574135.1 Candidatus Methylomirabilota bacterium | reverse complement strand
CATAGGCGGTGGAGAGCTCACTGAAGGCCTCGACCGACCCCCCGGCATCAGGATGCGAACTTTTGGCCTTGCGGCGATACGCCCGTTGGATGTCTTCCTGGGCCGCGCCGCGTTTGACCCCCAGGATGTGGTACAGATCCCTCACTCACTTTCCCCCGCTACTCGCAGCTTGCCGGCCGGGTTTTGAGCCCTTATCCGGCTCCCATCTTCATCGCTCCCCATTGTGTCTTGGCCGTGGCAGGCTGCGGTGTTCGCCATCAGCCTTCAGGATGCGTGCGGGCGTCCCAAAGTAAGATCGGTCTGCGAATTGTAGCCTTATCACCGCAAGTTGCCGCGCAAAATTGAAGAGCCGTAGTAAGCCGCGTCCCGACGCGAAGCAACTCGTCCGCGCTAGAAGCCGAAGAGAGCCCGCGCGAAATCGCTCGCCGCTCCATTCCGGCCCGGACGGTAACGCCGTCCAGAAGGCGCACCCCAGGGCTGGTTTTCGGCAACCCTCTCCTCGCCGAAGGCCGGTTCGACCGGATATCCCCTGCCCTCGAGCACGGACGCCATCCGCGTGTCGTGCCCATAGATGTCGTTGAAGCTCGACAGGGTGCCGTCCTCGTTCACCCGCAAGGTGAAATAGGTGATGTAGACGGGAATCTTCTGGTCGAGCGCGATCGGATTATCGTCTTGGCCGTGCCACACCGAGTCGAGCTGCGCGCGACTCCAACCTTTGTCATGCTTTAGGACGACCTCGGCCAGCTGGTCCGGATTCTGTACGCGCATGCAGCCGTGGCTTTCCGCCCGAACCGCGTTGGCGAACAGATGCTTTTGGGACGTGTCGTGCATGTACACGTCGTGAGGATTGGGGAAGAGAAACTTCACCTTGCCGAGCACATTGGAAGGTCCAGGAGGCTGCACGAGGTCGAAATTGCGCAGGTCGTAGCGATTCCAATCCACGGTGTCGGGATCCATGATGCGATTGCCGTATTTCAGCATCAGCCCGTGGCGTCGAAGCACGGACGTGTCCCAACCGCCGCCGAAAAATCCTCCACCCTGGCCGAAATAGGGAGCAATTTCCTCGTTCTTGATGGAATTGGGAACGTTCCAATAGGGATTGAAAACGATCGTCTCCATCTCGTCGGAGAGCACGGGCGTCTGCGTGTTGCGCTTGCCGACCACAACGCGCGCCATGTGAATGGGCTTGCCGTCCTCAACCACGCGCAAGGTGAACTCGGGAATGTTGACCGTAACGTAGAACGGACCGAGATCGTTAGGCAGCCAGCGCCAGCGCTCCATGTTGACGAGGATCTGGCGAATGCGCTCAGGGTTGGAGACCTGCTGCGGACTCTGGCCTTGATTTAGCAAGCGTCTGGTGCCACGGCCGACCGCCCCGTCCGCTGCCACGCCATTGGCGGCCTGAAACTGGCGCACCGCCTCGAAAACGGCTTCGTCGAATTTGGTCTCGGTCCCTCCGGCCGGCACGCCAAGGCGTTTCCTCAAAAGGGCAACCTGCGGGTGATCCACGCCAAGTTTGAGAACGGGGCCTTCTGGGATAACGACAATGTCAACCTTTGTTTCTTCCTGCTTGCCTCCCCTCAGCTCGATCAGCTTTTGCCGCAGCGCCTCGAACTGGGGCTGAGAGGGCTGGAAGCTGCGCAAATAGGCGGCGGGATCGGCGCGAATGGCAATCGAGGCGATCACCTCAGATGGATTTGGCAGCGCGAGGGTTGGATCGAGATTCTTGCTCAAGCGCTGCGGGTCGATGCGGCCGCCTCTGGCGTCCTTGGCGTAATTGAGCACCGCGTAGCTAAGCTTCATCTCGGCTGCCGCGAGCCAGGCTTTCGCATCCGGTTCGGCGGAAGAGAAGCCGTTTGCATCAGGCAACGGATAGTCGGAGGCGCGCAGGCCGTAATCGTCGGCGTTGCCGATCTCGGCCATGACAAGCTTTGCACGTTCGGTCAGACCCTTTTCATCCACCCAGAGCAGGCGCTGATCGGGCACCGAATAGTAATCGAGCAGCGCGGCCTTCTGGAGTTTGCGCGCGTCGGTGTCCACGAGCTCGGCTGAAAGCAGGCCTTGTACGCCGATGCGCACGGCTTCGGTCTTGGTGATGAGGTTGGCGGGCCCGTCAGGCTCCGCCGCCAGAGCAGGCACGCTGACGGCCGCCGCGATCAGCAGCCCTAAAGCGATTCGCCTCATCCTCAGCTCCCTCGCAAACCCCCATTGTGCCCCGATTGACATAAGGAATAGCACGAAAAGGGGCTCAAATTTGGACAGAAAAGAGGGCAGGAACTCACAAACCCCCGGCTTCTTTCCACCCGTTCGCTTCCGGATTTCACCTTCTTGAGTGGCTAGCCCGCGCCCGGCACGTTGCGCTCGAAAGCCACGAAAATCTTGTAGTCCTCAGGCCGCGTGCCCACCGTCACCGGAAAGGCAATCTCGCGGACCATGGAGAAATAGCCCGCCGGCGCATCGGGGGGAACGGTTGCGGTGACAGTCATCTTGTCGGTCGCAAGCGTCGTCTGCTCCGCTCCGGCCACCCGGACATTGACCCCGAGGGTCACGGTACCCGGTGCCCCCTTGGGCCCCAGCAGCACGCGTCCTGCAAAGCCATATTTAACAATCACGCGGTCGGAATAGAGCGTGCATTCGCGCGACATTTTGGTGATTTCCCCGCGGTGGACAACCGCCTTCTGGTCGCCCACGTGGCCAGGCTCGTAGATCGTGAGCAGCCGGTCGCGCGGCCAAGCCACCACCTGGGGGCAATTGGCGTTCTTGCCGCCGGGCAAGCTACCTCCGGT
>DATLZF010000667.1:0-14547 GCA_035574135.1 Candidatus Methylomirabilota bacterium | reverse complement strand
CCCACGACGCAAAGGTTGCGATGTTCCTGGGTGAGGAGATGAACGAGCCGGAGCTGGGCGGCGTTGGTGTCCTGGTATTCGTCCACCATCACATAACGGTACTTGTCCCGGCAGGCGGCCAGCACGTCGGCGTGTTCCTCGAAGAGCTTCAAGGTGAGCAGCAGCAGGTCGTCGAAGTCGATGGCGTTACAGGCGCGCAGGGCCGCGTCGTAGCGAGCGCGGATGTGATCGGCCATCGCCCGGGCGTTCGCATCGGCGAAGGCCATCGCGTCCGCCCCGCCGTTCTTGTAGCGTCCCAGCAGGCCGTGAATGGCCTTGGCGTCGGCCTTGTCGCTCTGGCTGTTGATGTGACTGAGGATCTTCTTGATGACCCCGAGCTGTTCCGCCTCGTCGTAGATGACGAAGTTGCGCTTGTAGCCCAGCTTCTCGATGTGCTGGCGCAGGATGCGTACGCAGAGGGAGTGAAACGTCGAGACGGTCGGGCCTTCGGCCGGTTTCCCGTCCGCGCGCCGGGCGGACCGGGGGACGAGTTTGGTCACGCGCTCCTTCATCTCGCGGGCGGCCTTGTTGGTAAAGGTGACCGCCAGGATGTGCCCGGCCGGGATGCGGCGCTCGATCATGTGGGCGATGCGGTGCGTGATGACGCGCGTCTTGCCCGTGCCCGCGCCGGCCAGGATCAACACCGGGCCGTGGAGAGTTTCCACCGCAAGGCGTTGCTGGGGATTAAGCGAGCCGAGGTTCAGCATCGGGCGCGCAGTGTAGGAAGGTGCTGAGTGAACGCAAGCGGGAGTTCCCGCGCGGGCGAAAATCCTTTTGCCGGGCCCATCCCTCTCTACTCTCCCATGCCGTGAGCAAGAAGAGCCCAAAGATCGCCGCCTTGATCCAGAGCTTCGAGGGTCAGCCCTGGCCGGCGCACTACCTCGGCTACTTCGCCTGTTTCAACGAGGGATTGTTCTACGAGGCGCACGACGTGTTGGAAGAACTCTGGCTGGCCGAACGCGGCGGCCCCCGGGACGGATTCTACAAGGGGCTGATCCAGTTCGCCGGCGCGTTCGTGCATCTGCAAAAAGGCCGCCTCCGCCCCGCCGCCGCCCTGTTCCGGCTGTCCCAATCCTACCTCGGCCGCTATCCCGACCGCTTTGACGGGCTGGACCTCGCCCGGGTCCGGAGTCTCGCGGACGAATGGGTGGCCTCCCTCGAAACGAACGGCTTTGCGGACAACCCGCTCCCTCGGAACGGACCGCCGAGGCTGAACATGGAGGGCTGAACCGTCCTCCAACACCTGGCCGCGTCCCCCCGGGGCCGCACTGGCTCACCGGATGGCGCTCCAGCAGGCCCGCACCGCCCTTCCTCGAACCGGTTTGCGGGCGCGGTTACCATGGCACCAAAGCCGGGCTCTTTTCGGCTTCCGGTTTCAAACTCAACCCACCAAGAATGCCTCCGCTTGGACAGCATGCCGGAGGACAAGAGCAACCGGGAAAGGCAGGGGGAAGTAAGAACGTGGTGGACGCAACAGTACGATCAACTGCGTCAGATGGCGGCCCAGAGGCTGGCACGCCAGCCGCCGGGACAAACCCTTCAAGCCACAGCCCTCGTGCACGAGGCGTGGCTCCGTCTGGGCGGCAACGATCAGCACTGGGCGAACCGCGCTCACTTCTTCGCCGCCGCCGCCCAGACCATGCGCCAGATCCTCATCGACCAGGCCCGGCACAAGGCGGCCGCCCGGCACGGCGGCGGACAGCATCGCGTGGCCCTGACCGAGAGCCGGATTATCGCCGGCGCCTCGGAGGACCGGTTGCTGGCAGTCAATGAAGCTCTGGATCGTCTGGCGGTCCGTGACCCTGCCAAGGCCGAACTCGTCAAGCTGCGGTATTTCGTCGGGCTGACCCTTGGGGAGGCGGCGGACGTGCTTGGGATTTCGGAAGCGACCGCCAAGCGTCGTTGGACCTACGCCCGCGCGTGGCTTTATCGGGAGATCAAGCGCAACTGAAGCGGGCCGTTTTGGCCTCCATGTCGGCTGACCCAGGGACACCGGAGACGCACGGGCCGAACAACGGAAGTCCGCCTTGATTCGGGTCGAACGGACTTGAGCCAGTCCGTTCCGCGATCTCGCACGAACAATTCGGCGAACCAATCGACGAGGCGAAGCGTGAGCGCCGCCCCGGGCGAAGGCCTTCGCTCTCATTCCCGCCGCGGCGAAGGTGGCCATCGCGTATCCAGGCGCCTGCGAGATCGTGAACCTGGGCCAGCCCCCGCAGTCGCTGCGCCTGCCTCGCCGCCGCGCCTCGCTACGATAGAGCCCGGTGAAACATCAAGCGGTCCGCTGTCGCGAACGACCATCGACACCAACGCGCCCGTGGACTCGGTGCATGCCGCGGAGGTCAATCGCGCGCTCGAAGTTTTGAAAGAAATCTACCGGCCAGCGGGATCGTTGCACCGGGATGCGGCCAAGACCCGCATCACCCAACGCCGGAAGGCCACGGTGGACTTGGTCGAGCACCTGGCCAAATTCGGCCCCGGTTGCGCGCTTGCCTTGGCCGGCAACATCCCCCCGCCGACTCTCACCCGGGACCAGGAGTGGAATGGGATGACGGATGCGGAATGTCGCGAGTTTGCTGATGCATTCCAGCTCAGTGATTGAACACGAACTCCTTGGCGTTGAGCAGCGCCCAGAAAAGGTCGTTGAACACCTGCTCGTCGTTCTTCGGGTCCCCGAAGAAACTCATCAGCTTGGCGCGCTCGCTCTCGGTCGGACGTCGGCTCAAGGTCCGGAGGTAAAGCTCGTCGAGCACGGCCGAGCGGTCCCGGCCGGATTGCAACAACCTGCGCACCACACCGCCCTCACGAATCTTGGTCTCGACCGTGGTGCCGTTGAGCAGGTGCAGAGCCTGAGAGAGGTTCGGATCCACCTTCACTTCGCAGGAGCATACGGTCTCACGGGTGGCGCGGCCGAAGGTGGTCAGGAAGTAGCCGGTGGTGGCGCCATCGGGAATCTGCACGGCGCGTCCGCCCCGCGGCAGGCCGGCAAACTTGTTCTGCGTCTGCGTCACCTGGTTGATGCAATCCAGGAGCACCTCGGCGCGCAGGCGGCGCACGCCGGCCTTGGAGAAGTTGCGATCGTCGTCGGCATTGGTGTCGTTGGCCCGGGTGCTGAGTTGGTAGGTCCGCGAGGTGCAGATGTCACGCACGAGCCGCCGGAAATCATAGCCGTAGCCGGTGAACCTTGCCCCGAGGGCGTCAAGCAGTTCGGGATTGCTTGGGGGGTTGCTGATGCGCACGTCATCCACCGGATCGATAATGCCTCTGCCGAAAAAGTGCGCCCAAACGACGTTGGCCAGGTTCTTCGCAAACCACGGGTTGTCCGGCGACGCCAGCCATCGGGCCAGCACTTCGCGGCGGGTCTCGCCGGGCCGGATCTCCGGTTGCGCGGCACCGAGGAATTTCGGCGGCAGCGGCTTGCCCGTGACGGGGTGCTTCACGTCTCCATCGTTCCGATCAAAAACGATGTACTCCCGGGGATCCTCGCCCTGCTTGCGCCCGACCTGCGGGAAGAAGTTGGCGAAGCTGTAATAGTCGTTCATCGTCCAGCGGTCGAAGGGATGGTTGTGGCACTGCGCGCACTGGATGCGCATACCCATGAACACCTGAGCCGTGTTCTCGGCCAGCTTCAAGGTGTCGGTGGTGACCTGGTAGTAGTTGGCGGCCGGTTCGGTCAGCGTGCTGCCGGTGGCGGTGAGCAACTCACGGACGATGCGGTCGATGGGCACGTTGGCCAGCATCTGCTCGCGCAACCAGTTGAAGTAAGCCAGCGCCGCTTTCTGGCTGAACTGATCCTGCCGCGAGCGGATCTGGAGCAGCTCGGCAAACTTCATCACCCACAGGTCCGCAAACTCCGGACGGTTAAGCAGCGTCTCGACGAGATGCTCCCGCTTCGCCGGGCTTGCGTCCGCGAGGAACCGCTGCAACTCGTCCGGTGTCGGCAACGTGCCGGTGATGTCGAGTGTCGCCCGGCGAATGAACGTGGTGTCATCGCACAGCTCGCTGGGTCGGATGCGCAGCTTCTTCAGCTTCGCGTACACCAGATCATCGATGTAATTGTTCCGCGCCAAATCTCCGGGGAACTCAAACGGCTGATCCTTCGGCACAACGATGACCTGGACGCCGACGGTGAAGGCGTCAAACCGGGCCATGACAAAGGCCTCACCCCGCTGGCCGGCGGTGATGACCCCATCCTCCGAGACCCGCGCACTCGGCTCGTTGTTGCTGATGAAAACGGCCAGTGGTGTGACGTCGCGGTCCGTGCCGTCGGAGTATTGTGCGCGCACGACGAGGCGTTGGGTGGCGTTCGAGCCTTCGAGCACTGCCTGCTGGGGCGCGATGTCGAGGCCGACAACGCGGGCAACGTTGGTGGGGTCCTTCGGAGCACCATCCTCGATCCAGCGAAGGACCGTCCGGTACAGCTCACTGTCCTTCGTCCAACGCTCGCCTCCGGTATGAGTCACGGCTCCCAGCCCCTTTTCCAGAATGAGACTCTCGTCGGGCAGGGCGAGATTGATGCGCCGGCCGATCTGCTCGCGCGTGATGCGGGTGTGGTCGCCATCAGGATCGTAGCCAAACAAGGAGAGTCGGAACCCGTCCTTGCCACGCGAAGCGCCGTGGCATCCGCCGGAGTTGCAGCCGGCCTTGGTCAGAGCCGGGATCACGTCCAGCTTGAAGCTGGTGGCGGGCGGGCGGGTCGCGTGTTCGATCACGACGGGTACCCGCAGGCTCCGGCCGCCGAAGGCCACCTTCAGGATGGTGGAGCCATCCGCCAGCGGGTGGAGAATCGCTTTGTCGAGACGGGCCAGCCGACCATCCTCGACAACCATCGACGCCTGATCCGTCACATCCCGCGTCGTCCCGTCCGCGTAAGCGGCCTGCACGACGATGGACTGGCGATCCCGCGCTGAAGTGAGGCTGATGCGGGCGGGGTGAACCGTGACCTCGACCAGCGGGGCGGCCGGCAGGGAAACAACGCTCAAAAGCAACATCCAGAAGCCGACACGGCTCCAGGACGTGCGCTGTGAACCTCGCGGCCTCGTCCGGCCCAAGCCCGGCGCCAGGAAGTTGTCACACGACGCTGCCTTGCGACTGACGGGTCGGTGTTGGGTGTAACTTCTCATGTTACTTGCTGGCCACCTTTTTCTGCTCCGCCGGCTTCACGGGCACCACCCGAAAGGAGCCTCCTGCGGCGACGTTGTGGGGGATGACTTCACCGTGTTGTCTTACCAGCACGGAACAGAACAGATTCCGCTGGGAACCGGGCGGACAATCCGGCGCCACGCGCACCGGGAAGGCAACCTCGGTGTCGTCCTTCGTGATTTCACGCTCGGATACACTCACCTTGTCAGAAAGGCCCACGATGCGAATAGTGGCCCGGCCCTCGAAGGGAATCTTCTGGTCCAGTTTCACCACGATGTTGGTGCTTCCACCGGGCGCACACGTGGACTTTTGGATGGTGGCCGTCAAGAACGGTGCGCCGACCGTCAGAGGCGTGGGCGCCGAGGAAACGAACAACTCGCCGCCATGGACGCGCGCCGAGGCCAGCACGACGATTTTCCACTCCCGCAAGGTTGCGTCGCTCTTCGCGCTCAACGGGAAGACGGCGTTGGTGGCTCCCTTGGGGATCGTGACGTCCGGCTGGGAGGTTACCCCAGGCGGGTTCCAGACCATCTTCACGTTGATGGGCTCTTCAAAGCCCGTGTCGCGGTCGGCCTCGAGCCGCAGATCCATCGTCCCGCCCTGCACCAGCGGCACTTTGGGCTCGACGATGCGCAGCCGGAACGGCGCCGGCTCGGTCACCACCACGGGCAACCGGTGGGCCCGCACGCCGTAATAGCTCGTGTTGTTCGGCCCCTGGACGAGTTCCACGTCGTTGCCGAAATGACCCGTGATACCGTTGGTGGCCACGACCTGGAAATCCACCAAACGTCCGTCCACCGGCGCGTCAAGCGCCGCCTCGAAGACGACGGGAAACTGATCGACGCCCGGCGGCATCGGTTCGACGAGCATTCTCACGCCCGCGGGCAGGGCCTCCGCGCGAAAGCGCAGGTCGCCGGCCACGCCGGAGCGGCGCACGGACACCGCTGTGGCGAAACGGTTGCCGCGCGGCACGGCAATGTATTGGCGGCTTTGCGTGTCGTTGCGAGCCACCTCGGGGATCTTCAACGTCAGGACCGGCTCGACGGGTGCCACTTCGACGCAGTACACGAAGTCCGGTCCGCCCCGCCGGCGATGGTCCCGCACCAACAGAGTGAATTCGCCGTCCTCGTCGGGCTTGAAGCTCAGCGCGCTGTCCGGCCCGGTGGCGTCGTCGTTCTCAGCCACCACCGCGCCTTGCCCATTCGCGATCTGGATGGCCGAGTCCAACGGCGAACGCAGTTGGCGGGCGAAGACATTCACCTGGATGTTCTCGCCCTTGCGCGCGCGAAAGCGAAACCAGTCGCGGTCGCCGGGCCGGGCGATGACGCCGTTGAAAACGACGGGCAATCCGCGGGCGACTCCAGCCTGGTCGCGGGTTTCGTTCGGCTCGGCTTCCAGCACCGTCGGATGCGGCGTGATGCGCAGCCAGTTGGGCGAGGGCGCACCACTGGCCAGGACGCCATACTTCTCGTGCGGCTCGGCAGGCAGTTTGACTTCCTGCTCAAACTCGCCCCGCGCGTCGCCGATGAACTTCAGTCGCGCCGTCTCCCCGGCCCGCCCGGCCACGGGATGCACGGCCGTGGGCCGCGGAAAATCGCCCACATGCAGCCGGTAGTGAAAATCATCCCGCCCGCCGAACGCGTTCTCCCGCACGAGCACAACGTAGTTGCCGCTTTGTGGCGCCGTGATGGAGGCGACGCCATCCTGGAAGCCGAAGGCCGAATCCTCAGCGGCAGCCAGGACCCGGCCTGCTTCGTCCTGAATGGCGATGAACGGATCGAAAACACCCCGGCCGAGACGCAAACCCTCGATTTCCACCGTGAGCCGCTGACCGCCTTCAAGGGGAACGAGAAAATGGTCCAAATCATCGGCGGCGACGATGCCGTGAACCGTGACATTAAGGGGCACCTTCTGGGCGGCGGCGCGTTCGTTGTTCGGCTCCTTCTCGTCCAGGACCGGAAACGGTCCCACCCAGAAGGTCCGCACCTCGGAAACGCCGGTGGCGGTGCGAAGGCGGAGCAGGTGCTCGCCCAAAGGGCAATCCGGAGCCAGGCGCAGGGTGGCTTTGACACGATTGGTACCCACATCCATCGCCACGACCTCGATACCCGGCTGATAGAAAATGACCTCTTGGGTGTCTTGCAACCGCTGGCCGGTGAAGCGGACTTCGAGCTCGGTTCCCCGCTGACCGCCCGGCGGCAGGATGTTTGTCAGGCGCGGCTCGGTTGCGGAGGCGGAGAAAGGCACGGAGCCGGTCACGGCCAGCGAGCCAACAGTGAACAGGAGAGCCTGAAGAGTGCTCTTGGGCGCCATTTTCGAACTCGCAAAGAATTTCCCTTCGGAGCTGCGGGATTGGCCTGGATTCAACCTTTGCCACCCCTTCGGGCCAGCCAGTCCCTCCTGAATCAGGCGAGCAGCCCCTTCTGTACCTCGCCGTCCTTCACGATGGCAATGGGGCGGTTGCCGGGCGCCATCAACACCTTGTCGTGCGGAATGCCAAGCTGGTGATAGATGGTCGCGGCCAGTCCTTCGACCGTCAACGGATCGCTTTCCGGCTCGCTGCCGGTGGGGTCGCTGGCGCCGTGGATATGGCCTCTCCGGATGCCGCCTCCGGCCAGCACGATGGAGAAGACCTTCGGGTAATGATCGCGTCCGCCGGTGTTGTTGATCTTGGGCGTGCGGCCGAATTCCGTTGTCACCATGACCAGGGTGGAATCCAACAGACCCCGCTGGTCAAGGTCACGGATCAACGCGGCAAAGGCCCGGTCGAAGCGGGGCAACTGGCTGTTCATCCCGTTCTTGATGTTATCGTGATGATCCCAACCGCCATAGGTGAGGCTGACAAAGCGCACACCGGCCTCAACGAGTCGTCGGGCCAGGAGCATCCTCAGACCGGCCTGGTTGGCGCCGTATTCCTCACGGACCTTCTCGGGCTCGTCGTTGAGCGAGAAGGCGGCGCGGGCCTTCTCGGAAGAAATCATCGCGTAGGCCCGCTGGTAGAAGGCATCCATGCCGTCGAGCGCGTCGGACTTCTCCAAGGCGCTGAAATGGGCATCGACGGCAGCACGCATTTCCCGGCGGACAGCGAAGCGCGCTTCATCCACCCCGTTGGGCAGCGTCAGATCCCGCACCCGGAAGCCGGAGTTGGCAGGGTCGTTGCCGAGGCTGAAGGGGCCGTAGGCCGACCCGAGGTACCCCGTGCCTGCAAACGCGTTCGGCTGATTGGGGATGCACACGTAGGCCGGAAGCTCGTTTTTCGAGCCCAGTTCGTGCGCCACCATGCTACCCATGCTGGGGTACTGAATGGCCGGGCTGGGCCGATAGCCAGTAAACATGTTGTGCGTGCCCCGGTCGTGGTCGGCTTCGCCGTGAGTCATGGAGCGGACGACGGTGATCTTGTCCGCCACCTCGGCCGTGCGCGCCAGCAGTTCGGAAAAGTGGACGCCCGGAAGGGCCGTTTTCACTGCGCCCAGCGGGCCGCGAAATTCAATGGGCGCCAGGAGCTTGGGATCGAACGTTTCCTGCGCCGCCATGCCCCCCGGCAGGTAGATCTGGATGACCGATTGCGCAACGGCCTTGGGGGGTGCTCCCGCGGCAGAAGCTGCGGCACGGAGGCGTAAAAAGTCGGCCATGGACAGACCCAGCGTGCCGATGACGCCGGTGAAGAGGAACTCGCGGCGGCTGGGGCGCCAAGCATGCTCGGGGCTGTTGCACCAGGTGGGAACAAACGACTTGCTCATGGTGATCGAGGGTTCTTGCGATTCTCGCTCAATATTAACGGCGACTTTGACGTTTCCTGGCCACATTTTATGCAATCGAACTGTCGGCCGCCATACGGTTTTCTTGGGCTGCCAAGGGGGGCTTGGCGCGTCCGCCGGGGACGATCGCAACGAGGCTCGCCCTCGAATCGTGGTGGGGCGGAGGCCCGGTGAAGGCGACAGATCTGTTCCGTGCCCGCGACGAAGTGACCGAGGTGGACGGTCGAGCCCGCCGGCGGGGTGTGGCCTCGACGGGCCAACTCTTGAAATCAACGGTCGGAGTGCGCCCCCGCATCCCAACCGCCCTCAAACGCCTCGTTCGTCCGGCGGCCAGATCACCTTGTGCATCTGGACCTGGAACCGCACGGGCAAAGCGTCGGAGACAATGCGTTCCGCGAGTTCGCGCCGGCTCAACGAGGTGTGAGTCGAGGGGAACGGCTTGAGCGACGCATGCCGTTGCGCCGGCGTCAGCGGCGCGGCCCAAGAAAAGAGGACCGGGCAAATGGCCGCCAGGCGATAGCGATCCACCATCTCCTTTGCCCATTGGTAATCCTCCACGCTTGCAATGACGAACTTCACCTCGTCCGTCGGTCTCAGGTTCGCGATGTTCTCCAAACGGTTGCGGTCGGCCTCCCCACTGGCCGGGCACTTGAGGTCCATGATCCGCCGCACCCGCGGATCGACGGCAGTGATGTCGAGCGCGCCGCTGGTCTCCAGCAACACGGTGAGGCCGGCATCGCACAGCCGGACCATCAACTCAAGGCTGCCCCGTTGCAGGAGCGGTTCGCCGCCTGTCAGCTCCACCAAGGGCAACCGGTTGGGCTCCGCCATGCCGGCAAAAGGCCGCGCCAGGCGCATCACCTCATCCAAAACGCTCTCCAGCGGCATCCGGCTTCCCTCCTGAAACGCGTAGGCCGTGTCACAATAGGAACACCTCAGATTGCACGCCGTCAGCCGTACGAAGACACACGGCAGCCCAGCAAAGGTACTCTCGCCCTGAAGGCTCAGGTAGATTTCATTGACGACCAGTGATTCGGACATCCCGGACACTGTAGGGGCCCGGGGCCGGGGAGGAAACCATCAAAGCCAGCCAGGCCAGCCACGCTCCAAACAGCACGACGCCCAATCCGGCCGCCAGGCGGAGAATGGACGGGTGCTCTTCCCGAGCGATCATCAGCCACGCCATGCTGCACAACACCCCGTCCGCCCCCAACAAGGCGAAACGGACAATCCGCGGCAGGCAGATCAAACGATGAGAAATGGCCCCGTCGCCTCCAGCCGGATCCCGTGTCGCCGCGCTCTGGGTCCCGGGCCGGAGCAGCGTGGCCACGCCCGGACCGAGCGCCCCCAGCCTGGCTGGAGAAGCGCCGATGCTCCGCGGCGCGGACGGCGGCCGCGGCGCGGACAGCAACTGACCCAGACCACGACCGAGGACAGGCTTGGACACGGGAAGAAACGGGGTCTCAGTCCTCGGAGAACAGGTAGTCGAGGTCAGCCTGGGACAGGCTGCGGGCGAAACCTTCCTCGCCCAGGACATCGGCAATGGCCTGGGCTTTGCGCTGCTGGAGGTCCCAGATCTTTTCCTCGACCGTGCCGGGGGTGATCAGCCGATAGGCGTTGACGGTGCGCGTCTGGCCGATGCGGTGTGAACGATCGATGGCCTGCGCCTCCACCGCCGGGTTCCACCACGGATCGTAGAGCACGACGTAGCTGGCCGTGGTCAGGTTCAATCCGGTCCCGGCCGCTCGCAGGCTGAGCAGGAACACTCCGGGCCGCGGATCGGACTGGAAACTCTGCACAATGCTCTGCCGTTCCTTCGTCTCGCCGGTGAGAATATGGGTGGCGATGTTGCGCTGGCGGCATTCTCCCTCCAGGATCTTGAGCATCTGCACAAACTGACTGAAGAGGAGGACCTTGTGGCCCTGTTCCAGCAACGGCTCCAGCAGCTCAAACAGCGTGTCGGTCTTACCCGAGACCGCGTCGTTGCCCACCAGGCTCGGGTGGCAGCAAATCTGGCGCAGCCGGGTGAGGGCGGCCAGCACGTGCATTTTGCTCTTGCTCAAACCGCGCTCGGCCACCGTTTGCATCACCTGCTCGCGACTGCGCCGCAACTCGGCCAGGTAAAGCTTCCGTTGGGCTTCGCCCAGTTCGCAATCGCGCCGCTCCTCGATGCGGTCGGGCAGATCTTTCGCCACCTGCTTTTTGAGGCGCCGCAGCATCAGCGGGCGCAGCTTGGCCGAGAGCCGCCGGCGAGCGATGCGCTGCGCGGCCAGGCCCTCCTCGCCCTCGCCGCGCACATCGTAGGTCTGGTTGAAATGATCCTGATCGCCCAAGTATCCGGGCTGGATGAAATCGCAAATGCTCCACAGGTCGAGCAACCGGTTCTCGAGCGGCGTGCCGGTGAGGGCCAGCCGCTGATCGGCCTTGATCTGCTTGACGGACTGCGTGACCTGGGCGCTGGGATTCTTGATGAACTGCGCCTCGTCCAGCACCACGACGCTGAAGGCAAACTTCTGCAACGCTTCCAGGTCCCGTCGCAGCAGGGCGTAATTGGTCACGATCAAATCGTGTTGGGGAATCTGCTTGCGCAGGTTGTGTCGCGCGGCCCCGCTTTCCAATACCAGCACCTTCATGTCGGGCACGAATTTCTCGGCCTCGCGCCGCCAGTTGTGCAGCACCGAGGCGGGGCAGATGACCAGAGCCGGCTTGGGGGACTTTCCCTGCCGCTGCTTCAACCAGCACAGCCAGGAAAGCGTCTGCAAGGTTTTGCCCAGGCCCATGTCATCCGCCAGGATGCCCCCCAGTTTCATCTCCGTGAGATGACACAGGAAATCGAATCCCTCTTTCTGATAGGGGCGCAACTCGGCCTTCACCGACTTCGGCAGGCTCACCGGGGGAATGCCGTCGAAATCCGCCAGCCGCTTGCGCAACGCCCGCGCCTCGGCGGTGTCGCCGAACAGCTTCAGCGCCTCCTCCGGCAAGTGCGCGCCCTGTTCCAAGCCGACCTTTTGCGGAATCGCGCTCAGGCCCTCCATGCCGAGATCGGCCATCATTTCGTGCGCCTCCTGCACGGCCTTGGTGTCGAGCTGTACCCAGCCGGCATTAGGCAACTTGACGAAGCGCCCGGTGGACGACGCCAGCCGTTCGAGATCGGCGGCACTGAGTTTGAGCCCCTCCTGCTCCCACTCGGCCGAGACGGTGAACCAGTCGATGCCGCTGCCGCGGACCATGAGCATGGGCTTGAGCGGGCGCGGCGAGAGGAACAGGCGCTGAAAGGCCGTGTTGCCGAGATAATCCGCCTCGGCCGGCTTCTGCGGCCAGGCGTGCGCCAGGGTGCCGAGGAAATGCTCGTTGGCATCGCCGATCCAGAGTCCGGGCTCGGGCGTGAACCAATCCAGGCGGCGCAGCCACTGCACGGCCGCGTCCAGTCGCGCGTCCTCAAGCACTTCGGGCTTGTCGGAAACCTTGGCGGCGGCCTCGTCCCGCTGCCACTCCTGCCCGGTCCAGTGCCACAGGCTCTTGTCCCGCTCGCTGCGCGCCAGCAAACGCAGGCGCACGGTGTCGTCACTCAGTTCGAAGACAAACTGCGGCCGGGCGGGATGGGCCACGCAGAGCTGATCCCAATCCACTCCGGGCTCCGGCTGCGTGCGCCGCAGATGCGTCCGCACCCGGTGACTCAGCTTGGCCACCGGAATGGACGGCGTTTCAGCCCAGTATTCGAGCACGGTCGGGGGAGGCGCGTTGCGGAGCAGATAAAAGGTGTTGTTGACCAGCACGAGCGGCGGCCGGCCGGCAAAGAACTTCGCCCGGTCCAGGGCCACCGCCGAACCGTCCGGCAGTTTCAGCCGCTGGGTCAGCGCCAAATCCGGATGCCCGCCGTCGAGCCGCGAGGTCAGTTCAACGATCTGTCCGTCGAAGCGCGCCGGTTCGTGGTCGAGCTCCAGCCGCGGGTGATGTCCCCAGCGCGCCAGCCAGTGGAGCAAATCGACGCCCGTGAGCGTGACCGATTCGCCGTCCCGCGCGTATTCCGTGCCGGCATAGGTTTCGGCCAGCCACTGGATGAACTCCCAGTCCAGCGGCGAAAACAGCTCCTGCTCGTGCGCCGCTCGGGCGGTCAATTCGATCAACTCGGACACCGGCCGGCTTTTCTCTCCGGTCCGCGGTCGGAACAGGTTGAAGCGTACGGACAGCGCGTGGAGCGCGGCATGTTCGCGCGAGGGCAGAACCGAGCAGATGACCCGCAGCGTGGCGCGGGGTGAATCCAGATGCGGCGGGGGGGGCGGCGCCAGCCACTCCTCGACCTGTCGCAGCCGTCCCTGTTCCTGCTCGGCCCGCTCGATCTCGGCAAAACGGGTGGCGTTGGCGTAGCCCGTGAGTTCGGTGGGCAGCGGGCGGTGGGCGCGCAGGAACAGGATGGCCAGTTCCTCAAGGCGTTGGCGACCCTTGGCCGCCAGCAGGCGCGGCCACCAATCCTCGCCGGCGAAATCCTTGCGCGAGAGCGAGAGCTTCTCGAAATAGTCTTCGAGCAGCAGCCATGCGCGCTGGGAATCGGCGCACCCGGAAAAGGTCCTCAGCAGTTCCTCGCGCTCGGCCACCTTGGCTTTCGAGTCGGCCAGTTCCCGTCGCAAATCGGCCAGTGCTCCGTACGTCTTGGAGAGCACAGTGTGATGGGCGTCGTACTTGGCAGCGCCGGCAAGGCGATTGGCGCGACCGGTTCTACTCACGAGTTTCGGCATGGTTGCTCACTTTGTGGAAACAAAGGCGTGATATCTCTTCACGGATGGGCCATCCCGGTCAATCAGAAACAAATCAACCAAGCGGTCTGCGGCCGTTTACGATCGCGGTTCGCAACCGCCGGCGCGCAACCACGACTCCAGCTTGTCGAGCAGCGGAAGCTGCGTCTCCTTGATTTTGACGCGCGCCTCGGCCATCGGGAAAAACCGCGCCCGATCCACCTCCGGAAACCGCTGCACCCGGCCCGAATTTAGAGGCCACTCCATTTCGTAGGTGTTGCTCACCACGGGGCGGGAGTCGTCGAAGTCCCACTCGACACCCCAGGCATGGACGATTTTGCCGCCCTTCTGCCGGATGGAGCCGAGTTCCAGAAACCGCCGGTTCGGGTCCACGGCAATGCCAACTTCCTCCCGCACTTCGCGCAGCGCGGTGGCGAGGTAGTCCTCGCCCGGCTCGATCTCGCCCTTGGGAATGGTCCAGTGCCCGTCATCCTTGTGGGCAAAGAACGGCCCGCCCGGGTGGGCGAGAAACACTTCCAGCCGACCATTCCGGAAACGGTACATCACCAGACCAGCGCTGACGCGGGGTCGCATGGCCCCGCACGCTACCGCACCGGCCCTGCCAAGTCGATGCTCTCCTTGGCCCCGAGGCGGGCAATTGCGACTCGACCCGCCTCTGTCTGGTTGCTTTACTCCCCGCGCAACAGACCATGACTGATCCGCGCTATACGAAACTGGCCCGACTGCTGGTCGGCTATTCAACCCGGCTCAAGAAAGGCGACCGCGTGCTGATTGATGCCATCGACATCCCGGACGAGTTCGCCGTGGAACTAATGCGCGTGGTGCGCCAGGCTGGAGCCATTCCCCTCATTGAA
>DATLZF010000666.1:0-6145 GCA_035574135.1 Candidatus Methylomirabilota bacterium | reverse complement strand
CGACGGTGCGGCGGCTGATCCGGTTGATCGACCTGAACGAATACAAGCGCCGCCAGGCCGCGCCGGGAATCAAGGTGACCTCGAAGGCGTTCGGGGTCGGGCGGCGCATTCCGATCGCGCAACGGTTTCGAGCCGACCAATAGCGTCGGCCGACCGCGCCCCCTTTCAGGCCCGGGCAGGCCTCATGACGGCCCGCGCGCCGGCGGTGGCCAGGGCCGGTGCCGAGCGCACGCCGTGGTTCAGACTGATGCTCAACCCCACCATCCCCACAAAAATGATCAGGTCGTTGCTGATGGCGCCGAAGACAACGAAGAAAAAGATGACCCGGCTGACAAAGTAGGCGAGAAGAAAGGTGTTGATGCCTTTCAAGGCCGGCGGTCCATAGCGGTAGTTTTTGAGCAACACGCGCCAGCCCGCGATGACGAAAACGATGAACGCCAGCAGGCCGAAGGTGCCGAACGGAACGTAAATCGACAGCGGGCCGTTGTGATAGTCGCCGGCCAGCAGGGCGTTGTCCCACTCCTTGCCATAGCCGCGTTTGGAAGCGTGGAAAGTCAGGTAGAGATCGGTTGGATTGAGGGCGTAGCCCTTGCCCACCAGCAGGTATCTGGGCAGATCGGGCGCGAGCTGGCGCCACATCTCCTTGCGCCACTCGGTGGAGGCGTAGGCATCCTGCGTGGCGGCGGAACTCAACTCGATCGGCAACCCGAGGTTCACCACCAGAAAGCTCATGCTGCGCTGGATCGACAGCGGCAGATGACTCGCCAACGGCACCATCGCCACCGCCCCCAGCAGCCCCAGCAGGGCCAGAATGGGCAGGATGCGCGTACGATGCAGGCCCTCGAGATAGAACTGGATCACGAACACCAGCCCAAACAGGATCACCACCGACCGGAACCCGCCGCTGGCTCCGACGGCCACAATGACCAGCAGAATCAGGGCGCGCCACGGCTTGGTGATGTCCAGAATGCCCGCCACGCCATAGCGGGCGATCATGTACAGGTAGGGACCGATGCAGGCAAAGGCCACGCCCGTGAGCCGGGAAATCTCGTTCTTGTAATCGGGATCGAAGTCCGCCGCGGCCTGGTTCATCGCCAGATCCACGGGAAACACCAGATACAACCACCACAACTGCGGCCCCATCATGTAGGCCAGGTTGCTCATCACCGCAGTGATGCCGGACAAGAGATACAGCACCCCATAACGATTGGCCTTTTCCGCGGACACCGGCTGCGCCGTCAGCGCAAAATAAGCCAGAATCGCGATCAGGACCTCATAGAACCGGCGTCCGCCGTAGGTCGATTGCGAACCGAAGGCCCTCACGCCCGCGCCGCCCGTGATGATCATGGTGGCCACCACCACGACCGCCAGGGCGAGCAGGGGACGTTCAACGCCGGGCACCCGGATGAACTTCCGCTCCGGATCAAGCAAGCGTCCCACGACAGAAAGCCCCAGGCTGATGGCCGTCATCAGCATCCACAGCTTGGGTTGCCCGGGCATGGGCACGACGATGGCCGCGTTGAGCGCGAAAACCAGGACCAGATGGTGCGTGTTCAGCAGCATCGGCAGCGCGAACACGGCAAACAGCATCGCCAGGATGCCCAGCGAGGCGTAGTCCAGCGGCTGGCTGATCGCGTAACCGACGAGCAACGCCAGCGGCACCAACGTGCCGATCAGCAGCAGGTTACGATTCGTCAAGATTCCGGGCGTCATGGCCAGCGGCGCAAGTCAATCCACGTCCCACACGTTGCACAACCCCAAATTCCGATTCACGGCGCGCGACTGCCCTACTTCATCGTCACCGGCCCCGCCTCCTTGAGATGCCGAAGGCGAGAAAAACCTCGTCAAACGAACGACGCCTCAAGCAGATTCACGCCCGCGTCCGGGTCTTTGATGGGTTCATGAAGATTCTGTTCGATCACAAATGTGCCTACCGCACTGGCCGGCCGGTTCTGCCACCGGATGGCCCAGGCCACGGTCTGCAGGCACCGGCGGCAAGTCTCAGGGCAACCCTCGATCCCCAGCGATTGCAACAACGTCAGCACCGCGGCAAGACGACGCTCCACGCTCCGCCGGTTTATGGACAGCGCCACCTGATCCGATTCAGCAGTTGAGACCGTTACCGTGATGAATCCACTCAAACCCCTAAGCGTGCCGGAGTATCTCTTTCAGCCCAGCCAGATTGTCAAACGCCTGGCCCGGGGATCCTCCCCACCACCCGATCACCAGGTGACGGTCAAGATGGCCTGGGGGGCGCACCTGCGCATATGGCCCAATGAGGTAATCGGGTCCGGCATTTGGTATTATGGGATCTTTGATTTGATCGTGGCCGAGGCCATTGCGCGCCTTTTGGACCCGGGCGAAACCGCTCTGGACATCGGCTCGAACATAGGCCAAATGGCAAGTCTCATGAGTTGCGTCGTCGGCAAGTCCGGGCGCGTTCTTGCTTTTGAACCGCACCCGGACGTGTTCGAAGCGCTCCAGATGAACGTGAGCCCAAACGCCCTCCCGCCACACGCCGGCGCCGTGGAGGCGCACAAGGTCGCCCTGAGCGACACCCAGGGTGTTGGATACCTGGATATCCCCGCGGAGTGGCGTGGAAATCGCGGGTTGGCGAAAGTTTGCCAAGAGGCGGCAGGCGCCGGCAGGAGCGTTGAAATCCAACTGCAAACGCTCGACGAAATCCTGGGGCAGGACTCGCGCGTCGGTGTGTGCAAGGTCGATGTCGAAGGGCACGAGCTGCGCGTATTCCGCGGCGGTGAACGGGTGCTTCGACAGCAGCGGCTGCGCGACATTATCTTCGAGGATTTCGGTGCCTACCCCAGCGCCACGCACCAATGTCTGCTCGACCATGGATACTCGATTTACTGCCTCCAACGCACTCTCCTGAAACCGACCTTGCACGCCGCCTCCCGCGAGACGGTCCATGCCTCTGAACCTGGAGGAGGCAACTACCTTGCCACCACGGCCGCCGCCCGGGCCGAATCCCGATTCCGCCGACTCGGCTGGCAGGTCCTGCGCAGCAGACGCTAGCTTCCGCCCCGTCCCCTTTGAAACGAATACGCAGGCCGCGGCCACTGACCACACGCCCGACAAATGAGGGTACTATTTGACCACCCGAACCCGTTTCTCCTCGCCCACGGGGGATTCCAGACGCAGATCGAGCAGACCAAGGCGGCGTTGGAACGCCTCGGCATCGAGGTGGAATGGCTGCAGTGGTGGAACGCCACGCAGCGGGGTGACATCATCCATTACTTTGGCCGTCCTGCGGGAGCGTACATCGAATTTGCCCACCAAGCAGGGATCCGCGTCGTCGTTGCCGAACTGCTCACGGGATTGGGCTCCCGACCTCGCGTGACACGGTGGCTGCAGAAAGCGGTCATCAGCGCCAGCCAACGCATCCTGCCCTACGCTTTCGTCGCCAAGATGGCATGGGATGCGTATCGCATTGCGGATGCCTGCGTCGCGCTGACCGCTTGGGAAGCCCGACTGATGCAGGAGATGTTTGGCGCACCCTCCGACCGCGTGCACGTCGTTCCCAACGGCGTGGAGCAAGAATTCCTGACCAGCCAGCGTCGCGAGCGCGGTCCGTGGTTGGTCTGCACCGCCACCATCACGGAGCGCAAGCGGGTGGTGGAACTGGCCGAGGCCGCCACTCGCGCCCAAACGCCGCTCTGGATCATCGGCCGGCCCTACGATCCCCAAGCCGAATACACGCGCCGATTTGAAGCCCTGGTGCGCCAACATCCCCAGTGGATTCGCTATGAGGGAGCCATCCACGATCGGGTCCGGCTGGCACAGATCTACCGGGAGGCACGCGGGTTCGTCCTCTTGAGCACGATGGAGAGCCTAAGTCTCTCCGCCCTCGAAGCCGCAGCGTGCGAGACGCCGCTGCTCTTGGGCGACCTGCCTTGGGCCCGGACGGTGTTCGGCGCGCACGCTTCTTACTGCCCCGTGGGGATCTCAACGGCTGCCACTGCAATGATACTCCGTCGGTTTTACGATGGTGCCCCGCAGCTCACGGGTTCCTTCAAGCCGTTGAGTTGGGACGACGTGGCGCGGCAGTTTCAAGGGCTTTACGAGAAGTTGCTCAGGACCTCCTCGTAAATCTGCTGATGCCGCGCGGCGATCCGGGCCGGCGAGTAGCGTTCCCGAATGGTGGCGGCGGCCCCGAGAGGGGCCACACCTCCCGTTCGCAACCACTTTTCGATGGCCGACTCCGCCGCCGGCCAATCGTCTGGCTCGAACAATTCAGCCCCCTCCACCCCCTCCGCAACGTCCACCATCCCTCCGGTCCGCGAGCCGAAGAGTTTGAGGTTACGCGCCAGGGCCTCCGCAACCACCAACCCGAACGACTCTTCCAAGGGAAAGTGCAGCAACGCGGACGCGCTGTCGTAGCACGCGCGCAAGGCCTCCTCCTCCTTGCGCCCTTCGAATCGGGCGAATCCGGCCGCCGACACAGCAGCAAGACGGCGCTGGAACTCCGCACCGTAAGCACTGTCGGAATCCAGATCCCCAATGAACACGAGTTCAAACTCAAGTCCCCGCCGAAACAACCGGTGCCCCAGGTCCAAAACCTCGATCTGACGTTTGTGAGGGGCAATCGTCCCCACGTTCAGCAGCCGCGGTGGCTTGAGCCGGCCACTACCAACAGGCTGCTCAAAAAACACAGAGCGGACCGGATTGGCCACCCGCCACGTCCGACGCGCACGCCCACGTAACGCTGACTCCGTGTAGCTGGAATTGCACAACACGCCCATGGACCGCCGGATCGCAAAGGATTCCAGCAGGGATGCCATCCAGTAAAAACTTCCCGGACGTGCCCTGAGCACGCGAGCCATCCGACCCATGATTCCATGGAGTGTCAGCACATTCGGATAGCCGCTGAGGACGGCGCACATGGCGCACTCCCGTTCCGTCCCCTGCCCGTGAACGATGTCGGGTTGAATCAACTTCAACCGCCGGCGCACGGCCCGGACGCACCCCAAGTAACCGGTGCGCATCCAGCCCAGCTTCGGAACCACCAGGCCATGGTACCAGATGTTGGGCCCGATCTTCTCCGGCATGGACGCGGGCTGCTGGAGGCAACAAACAACATGGCACTCCAATCCCGTGAGCGTGGCAAACCCCTGCAAGACCGCCTGAGGGGCCGTACCGAAGAAGGGAAACGGCTGCCCGTAGCTCTTCGTAAACTCCCGGTTATCCGTCGTGAGGAAAGCGACTCTCACCAGTCAACGGCCCGATGGCGGAAGTCTGCGGCCGGCAAAAAGCAGTGTGCCGTAATGGTGCTCGCTCGATCTCCCCTCCTCGCGGCTCAGCACCCGGTTTATGATCGGGTCGAAGCGATCGCTCAGATATGGCTTGAACCATTCATCGTTCAGCCATACGGGATGACCGATCTCTCCCGGCGCACCTTGGAGCCTGGCCGCGTCCTCCGCGCTGGTCAGATCCTGGCCGAGGACGAGAAATCCGCCCGGCTTGATCACCCGCAGCAGGCTCGTCATGCACCGGTGCGCGTCCTGCACGTGGTCGAGCACGTTGATCATCACCGCCAGATCAAAGTAACTGTCGGCAAACGGCAACTCCTCCAGCGGGTGATCGTCCAGCATGCACGCCGCCTCGCGATACATCTCGGCCACGAAGGTGAGCTTGAACTTCACGTAGGTCCGGATGAGCGGGTCGGACAACACCAGATGCCGCGGCCGGCAGCGCTCCAGCATCAGGCGGATGTTGGTGTAGGGGCCGCAGCCCACCTCGATGGCGTTCTCGACCGTGGGCGGCAGAAAGCGGTAGTCATCGAACCGCTGCTTCCACCACAGGTTCCAGTCATCCCCGCGATACTTCGGCACCACCCCCACGGTGGAAAGGAGGCGCCAGACCCAGTTCTTGCCAAACCGGCCGCGCGCCCGTTGAGCGCCCACCCAGTGGTTGCGTTCCCAGTCCTGGGCCTGTTGCCAGCGTTCGGGGGAGACTTTGTCCGATACGGCCTGAGGCTGCATTGGCGGGCTTGATAGAGTTGGGTACCGGCGGTGTCAAGCCATCGTCCCGTCAGGTCCGGCCTGCGCGTGGGCCTCGCGACCACGGATGCCGGTCCCCGACTCGGCGACGCGCTTTGCCGTTGACCCGGCAATTTGTGGCCCGGCAA
>DATLZF010000665.1:0-2940 GCA_035574135.1 Candidatus Methylomirabilota bacterium | reverse complement strand
GCCAACCGCGAACCAGATCGACCCCATGCACGAAGGGACGAAGCAGACTCGTTCCCACCACCTCGCCGAACGACAGCCCCGCCGTGCGCAACAGAGATTCCGGCTCAGCCACACGATCGAGCTTGTTAAGCACCATCAGGGTGGGTCGGCCGGGCGGCACCAACTCCGCGAGAACATCGCGCACCACCCTCACGTGATCCTCCCAATCCGGGTGCGACCCGTCCACCACGTGGATCAGCGCGTCCGCGCCGGTTGCCTCCTCGAGCGTGGCACGGAAACTTGCGACCAGATGGTGCGGGAGCTTGCGAATGAACCCAACGGTGTCCACCAGCCGCACGCGAAGGCCGTGCCCGAGGTCACATTCCCGCACGAGCGTGTCCAACGTGGCGAACAGCCGATCCTCCACGAAGGCATTCGCACCGGTCAGGGCGTTCAACAGGCTGGACTTCCCGGCGTTGGTGTACCCCACCAGCGCGACCGTGGGAATCGAGCGCCGTCCACCGCGAACGGTGCGCCGATGCCGGGCCACGCGATCGAGCTGCTTCTTGAGCCCCGAGATCTTGCGCCGGATCAGGCGGCGATCGGTTTCGATCTGCGCCTCCCCGGGTCCCCGCAGGCCGATGCCGCCGCGGATCCTGGACAGGTGGACCCACATGCGCGCCAGGCGCGGCAGCAGGTATTCGTGCTGGGCCAGTTCCACCTGCATGCGAGCCTCGCGGCTCTGCGCGCGCCGGGCGAAGATGGCGAGAATGATTTCCGTCCGATCAACCACGCGCACGCCAAGCAGGGCTTCGAGGTTCTTGCCCTGAGCCGGCGATAGATCGTCGTCGAACACGACCAACGATGCGCCCCGCGCCAGAACCAGATTGCGCAGTTCCACCGCTTTTCCCCGGCCCACGTAGTACGCGGGGCTCACACGATCGAGGCGTTGGGAGACCCGGCCGACGACCTTGGCGCCGGCGGTATCTACGAGACGCTCCAGCTCGTCCAGATGCTCCTCAATAGTCCCAATGCTGGACGTGCGCCCACGGTGGCGGATTGGGGCAGCGACGAGGATTGCGCGCTCAGCGGGAGCGGACGTTTCGTGCAATCGTGGAATATTCCGGCCTTTGCTCAGGCCGGCGGCAAATGTAGCGAGGACACAACGTTGTTGCCACTCAATTGCCGTCACACTCACGTGGTCGTGCGTTTGATCGGACCGTTTCCATGACCGGGGCGTTTCCAGAAGAGACCCTCCAAGCAGCGCCCTGGTCACTTGACCAGCCGGCCAGGGAGACATGGTGCTCCCGGGGGATCAAGCGGGAGACAAGTGGGGACCTTGACCGAACAATGCCGCAAGCGCCATCTTTGGAGCTCTTCCGCTAACCGATTGATCTTCAAAGTGTTAGACCGCCGAGTCGCCAGCATGCCGTGGATGCTCACGGTCCTCATTACGATCACCGTTGCGCTCACCGCAGCAGCGCCGGCGCTTCGCGCCCAGCGCCCTGACCTCAGCGCGCTGAGGCAAAACCCGGAGCTGATCCGCCAACGATTGCGGGAGTCCGGGCTCTCAGCGGACCAGATCAGGCAACGGCTTCAGGCAGCCGGGTTCTCCGGCGCGCTGCTCGACCAGTATCTCCCCGGCGCCTCCGAAGCTGCCACGCAGCTCGCGGTGAGCGAGGAGATGGTCCGCGCGCTCGAGATCCTCGGCGTGCCGTCAATCGTTCCCGAGGGGCTGGAGCGCGTGTCCGTGGAGGCTGGGCTCATGGCCCCGCGGGCCCGACCTGCCGAGCGCGCGGAGTTGGAACTCTTCGGTCTGGACGTCTTCAGCGGCCGTACGTCGCAGTTTCAGCCGTTGCTGACGGGTCCGGTGCCGCCGAACTACCGGCTGGGGCCGGGCGACGTGATGGTGCTCGTGATCACCGGGGACGTGGAGTTCGTGCACGAGCTTCAGGTCACGCGCGAGGGGTTCATCGTGATCCCGCAGGTGGGGCAGATCTATGTCAGCAACCTCACCATGGAGGAACTCAACGCGCTACTGCGGCGCCGTCTGGGCCGCTCCTATTCCGGAATCCAGGCTGGCACCACGCGGTTCGACGTCACGATCGCGCGGCTGCGGACAAACCAGATATTCGTCGTGGGCGAAGTGGCGCAGCCGGGTGCGTATCAGCTTGCGTCGGTAGCGACCGTGCTGAATGCGTTGTACGCGGCCGGCGGCCCCACGGCGCGCGGCAACTTCCGCGACATCGTCGTGCGGCGACAGGGCCAGCCGGTGGCGCGGCTCGACTTGTACGACTACTTGTTGACCGGGGACACACGAAGCGATGTGATCCTGGAGCAAGGGGACGTGGTATTCGTTCCGGTGCGAGGTGTCCGGGCGAGCATCACGGGAGCGGTAATCCGGCCAGCGATCTACGAGCTCGATGGAGGAGAGACATTGTCAGATCTGGTGCGGACCGCAGGGGGCTTCGCCGCCGGCGCCGAGCTTCGCCGGATCGCCGTGCACCGGGTGCTGCCGGCCCCTGAACGGGGCCCTGGTCCGGCACCCAGGGCGGTGGTGGATGTCGAACTCGGGATGGCTGCGGAGCGTGACGGCGCGGGACGTGATGCGTTGCGTGGCGTGGTGATCCCGGCGCTCACGCTTGAAGACGGCGACTCCGTGGTCGTGGACTATCTGCCGCCCCCGTCCCGTTCCTTGTTCGTCTCGATTGGCGGGATGATCCGCAAACCCGGGAGTTATCCCTGGCGTCCGGGCATGACGTTGCGAGACCTGGTTACGGTGGCGCGGGGCCCTACCATCGGCGCGGATCTGCGCGAGGCCCTGATAGCGCGGCTTCCTGCGGATCGCTCCGGTGGCCAGCTCGCCGACACGCTGCGCGTACCGCTGGACTCCAGCTACCTGTTCGAGCGGGACTCCAGCGGCAGCTATCTCGGGGCTGCTGGCCTGGCGTTCCCTCCGCC
>DATLZF010000664.1:0-4369 GCA_035574135.1 Candidatus Methylomirabilota bacterium | reverse complement strand
CGCCGCGCGGCGCTGCTCTACTCGCTCGTCCAGAGCTGCAAACTGATCGACGTCCCGCCGTTCGACTACCTCAAGGACGTCCTGCGGCGGATTCCCACGCACCCGCACCGCCTCATCGACCAACTGACGCCACGCGGCTGGACCAAGACCTTCGGCCAGGCCGCCTAATCGAAGGGCCCGCCAGCCAGGCGGACCTCACGGTCACCCCCAGACGGTCTTTGTCGAACGCTTACCTTCCGTCTGCGCCGGGTCGGGGTCGGCGCCGTCCCGCGCGCCAGCGCCCGACTCACGGTCTTCGGATGCACCCCGAGCTGGCGGGCGATGTCGCAGACGGAGACACCGCGCCGCACCAGTGCTGGAATCACCAGGAAGTCCTCCTTCCCGAGCATCGCTGTCCTCCTCCGTTTGGCGACGGTAAAGAGGACATTCTGCTCCGGTGTTTGGGGGACTTCTTACTTCGGCGATCTACAGACTTCTATCACCGGCGCTGACAACGACACCGGGGCGGTGATCGAGCAGGCGGCGCATGTCGCCGGGCTCGTGGCGGCGACGCGCCAAGCCAATCCCTCGACCGCCCGGGATCGGCTGCGGCTCGCCGCCCGGGGCGAATCCCTCCGGTTCCACGTCGCCCGGCTCCTCGCCCTGCTCGATGACTACGGCCCGCACGAGCTCGCCGCCGCGATTGACCGCGCCCTGGAGCGCGACGCCCTGGGCGTCGGCGCCAGCGCGCACATCCTGGAAACCCGCCGGCGCCAGCGCGGGCTGAAGCCCCCGATGCCCCTCGCGCTGCCCGATCACCCCGGGGTCCGCGATCTCGACGTCACCCCCCTCGCCTGGAGACCTACGATGACCTCGCCCGATCCGATTCCGACGACGCTGAGTGATCAGCTCCGGCAACTTGGGCTCGTCCACACCGCCAGCGAGCTCAATGACTTCATCGCCCGCGCGACGCAGAAGCGCTGGAGTCCTGTGGTGCAACTCGAACGCTTGGTGCAGGCCGAGCTCGAGGCCCGCTTACGCCAGCGCGTGGAGCGTCGGCTCAACGATGCCCACCTCGGCCGCGTCAAGTCGATGGCGGGCTGGGAATGGGCGTGGCCGAAGGGCATCAATCGCCCGACCGTCGAACGCGTCCTCACCCTGGACTTTCTCGCGCAACCCGAGAACGTGATCCTCGTCGCCTCCCACGGCCTCGGCAAGACGATGATCGCGAAGTATCTCGTCCACGACGCGATCCTCGCGGGCCACTCGGCCCGCTTCCTCACGGCCGCGGATCTGATCCTCGACCTCACGCGCCAAGAAACCGCTCGCGCGCTGCAGCACCGGCTCCAAAGCTACCTCCGCCCGACCCTGTTGGCAATCGATGAGGTCGGCTACTTGGCCTACGACGCGCACGCCGCTGACCTCCTCTTCCAAGTCGTCAGCCGGCGGTACGAGCAGAAGTCGATCGTGATCACCACGAACCTCCCATTCAAACAATGGGACATGGTCTTTCCCAATGCCGCGTGCGCGGTCGCCCTGATTGATCGCCTCACGCACCACGCCGAGATCATTTCGATTGACGGGGAGTCCTATCGCAAGCAAGAGGCCGAGCAGGCGCAGAAACGCAAGCAGGAGCAGAAGCCGAAGCGCTGATTACACCGTCGCCGGCCTGGTCGACGTCGGTCCAGATTTACGCGGTTCTACATGAGCGGCAACATCGGATCCCAAAAGCGATTCAACGGTCCTCAAAATGCCGGCTGCGTCCAGTCCGTACTCAGCCCGCAGGTAGCCTTGATCGCCGACCTTCGAAGAAAAGGTGTCGTTGAGACCGATGCGCTTGAAGGCGACCGGGCGCACATCGGACTCCATCAGGACCTCAGCCACTGCCCCACCCAGGCCGCCGATGACGCTGTGCTCCTCTACGGTGATGATGGTAGAAGTCTCGCGTGCTGCTTTGAGCACGGCTTCGGTATCCAGCGGCTTGATGGTGGACATGCTCAACACGCGGGCGTGAATCCCACGCCCGGCAAGCATGTCAGCGGCGGCGACCGCCTCCGAGAGCAGACTCCCGGTGACAATGAGGGTCAGGTCACTGCCGTCGCGCACCCTAATTGCCCTGCCGAGCCGAAGCTCAGGCTCACACGAGTGTACAGCCGGCTCTCCATCGCGTCCCAGGCGCAAATAGCAAGGGCCATCCCAGTCAGCCACCGCGCGCGTGACCATTCGTGCTTCCGCAGGATCGCCAGGTGCTACCACCACCATATTCGGCAAGGCTCGCATGATGGCGATGTCCTCGGTGGTGTGATGGGAGATGCCCAGCGAGCCATAGGCCATACCGCCGCCAACGGCGACGATCTTGACGTTCGCGTTGTGGTAGCACACATCGTTGCGGACCTGTTCCAGGCAACGGAGGGTAGGGAAATTGGCGATGGAATAGGTGAACACGATCTTGCCGCTGAGCGCCATCCCAACGGCGAGCCCGGTCATGTTCTGCTCGGCAACCCCGGCGTTCACGAACTGTTTCGGCAGACGTTCCATAAAGGGCGTGACGACGCCGAAGCCAAGGTCGCCCACGATCAGCGTGATGCGTTCGTCCGCCTGCGCCAGTTCAAACAGCGTCTTCATGAAGGCCGTTCTCATCCCTGCGCCTCCAGTTCAACCAGCGCCGCCTCGTACTCCTCGCCCTGCGGGGAGCGGTAGTGCCAGAGGAGTTTGCCCTCCATGAAACTGACGCCCTTACCCTTGACCGTGTGGGCGATCACACAACTGGGCCGTCCCGCTTCAAAGGGAACCTGGATCAGAGTATCCTCGACCTCCAGAACGTCATGACCATCAATCTCGCGCACCGCCCAGCCGAAGCTACGCCATTTCTCGGCGAAGGGCTCCAGGTTGATGACCTCTTCCACCCGCCCCAGACTTTGAATCTTGTTGTAGTCCACGATGGCGATGAGATTGTCCAGCTGATGGTGGGAGGCGAACAAAACCGCCTCCCAGGTGGAACCCTCGTCGCACTCGCCATCGCTCAACAGGGTGAAAACGCGATAAGACTTCCCGTCCCGCTTCGCCGCCAGCGCCATACCACAGGCGATGGAGAGGCCGTGTCCCAGGGAGCCTGTTGACACCTCCACGCCAGGCAGGTAGGTATGAGTAGCGTGCCCGGGCAGGCGCGAGCCGTTCTGGTAGAAGGCATCCAGCCATTCCAGCGGGAAAAAACCTCGCTCGGCCAGCACCGCATAGAGGGCCGCGCACCCGTGCCCTTTGCTGAGAACAAAGCGGTCACGATCGGGCCAATCGGGATGGGCGGGGTTAATGCGCAGTATTTTGCCATACAGCACGGCAAGCAATTCGGCCATGGAGAATGAAGTGCCAATATGGGAACTCCCGGCTCGATGGATCATCAACAACGTGTGGTAGCGGATTCTGTATGCCAATATACGGAATTGCTCAACATCTGAAAGGGGGTAGTTCAGTAAGGTGCCTTTTGCGCTCATTTCAGGATCGCGTATGCAATGTAGGGATCCCACTCAATGCGGCGCAACTCAAATCGGTTGATGCCCAGGCTATCCAGCAGGGCCTGGGTCTCGCCCGGCCAGATGGGATTATCCAGTTCGTCGAAGGCGATGACCGCTCCCTTGGGCATGCGGGGCACAAAGTGTTCAATAGCGACCTTGGTGGGCTCGTATAGGTCGAAATCGAGGAAGAGCAGGCTGACCACGAGATGCGGATTGTCGGCGATAAACTGAGGGATGATCTGAGTCGCGTCGCCCTTGATGAGATACACCTTCTGCAGATGACCCAGGAAGCGATCCCGGTCGTATTCCGCAATCAGCGCTTGCAGTTCGTGATAGGAATTAACGGCGTCGAAACTGCCTCTCTCCGGTGCAGCAATGCGACTGGCGTCCTTCTCATGAATCTCGGGAAAGCCCTCAAACGTATCGAAACCGTAGATACGGCGGATTAGATTCTCTGGTTCCAGAATGGTGCTCAACTTGGCCCAGGTCATCAGGCTGAATCCCTGATAGACCCCGCAGTCAATCACAGAACCCTTTACCGGCAGCACCAATTTGAAGATCTCGTACATAGCTAAGAAACGCTTGAGATGTTGGCGCCGCACATACTTGGGAAAGTTCTCCAGCCTGATCTCAACGCTATCAGGGCATTCAAGGAAAATCCGTTCGACGTTCTTTCCGACTTCCTGCTCGACTGGCGTTCTGAACGACTTCATAGGCCTCCTGCTTCGGAGTCCAACCGGCTCGGTCCGGAGACATCGGTAACACAATTGTCCGGAGACATGGGTAACACTTTTCGCCACTGCTTCGTGGAGGGGAAACGATGCCGTGGCGGGGAGTGTCTGTCGTGGAGTTGCGCCGTGAATTCACTCGAGCCTATG
>DATLZF010000663.1:0-5948 GCA_035574135.1 Candidatus Methylomirabilota bacterium | reverse complement strand
ATTGGACCGGCCAAGCGCGGAGAGCTTCTGGCCCGTCGTAGCGGCTTCCCACGTCACGGCCTTGCCGGGCGCGTACTGGACGCCGCCGCCGAAGCCGAGAAAATCCTTCCAGCCGCCGAGCAGTCCACTCCAGCCACCGCCGCTGTTCGAAGGGATGAAGGGAGGCGTGCCCCAACCGCCGGCCGCACCGCCGGGGATGGGACCACCGCCACTGGCTCCTCCGAAGACCGGCGCTGCGCCGATGCCGAGCAGTCAGCCGAGCCTGCCGAGCGCACCGCCGCCGGATGAACCTCCACCAGCCAGTGAGACTCGCTGTCCAGAAAAGAGCTGCATCAACATCGCGGCGACGCGCGAGGTGACCACGTCCTTGATGGCGGTCAGGAGGGCCGTTTTCAGTGAGTTGCCGATGGCCGACCAGATGGACTGCGACTTGGTCAGCAGCGCGTCAAAGACTCCCTCGGCCTGGCGTTTGAACGACTCGAAGGTCCGTTGATTGTGGTCGCGAATCAGTTGCGCCTGGCGGATCGCCACATTCTCGCGTGCGCCTTGGATCGCGGCATCCGTGGCCTCCTGCTGGAACCGCCGGATCTCGTCCCGTTGCGCGGTGAGTTCGGCGATCCTCGCCTGGATCTCGTCGGCCCGGTAGCCGAGCCGCTTGAGTTGCGCCTCTTCCTCGATCACCATCCGCGAGGTTTCCAGATCAAACAGCCGCATGCGGATCTCGTGGACCCGCGTGAGGTGCTCGATCTCAATCGCCGCTTTGCGCTGCTCGACAGCGACCTTCTGCTCCAAAGTCTGCGCGTTCGTGGCGTCAAGCGCCCGCAGTTGGGCCTCGCGCGCGATCCCGGCCCGCTGCTCTTCAATCCCGAGCATCTGCTCCAGGTGATCGAGGTTCCGCTTCGAAATCTCCTCGTTATAGGCCAGCCGCTGGCTGAACAGATGCGAATCGATTTCCAGCCGCCGGCGCGCGGCTTCTTCCTCTGCGGCCAGATACTCAGTGAGGTTCTTGCGGTTGGTCTCCTGGACTTCCTTTTGCCAGTTCGCAAGCCGCTCACGAAGCTCGCCGATGACATTCTCCCAGGCCTTGCGCGTGAGACCGATCCGCTGCTCATTGCCGCGCTCGTCGACAAACGTAGTCCACTTGCGGACCTGCTCCTGAACCTCGGCCACGTCCCGAGCGAAGCCCGTTAACCCACGTCGGCGTGCTTCTTCGAGCGCCCGTGCGCTCTCGCGCTCCACATCGAGTTGGCGCTTCCGGATCTCAGCCGCACGTTTCAGCGCTTCGAGGTCCGGCTCCGGCGACGTCTTGATGGCGAGCTTCGGCCCTTCGTACTCGAACGGCTGCTCGCCAGGCAGCCACCGCTTGCCCACGATGAGTTCGCGGATCTGGTCATCGGTCATCCCCTGCTTGCGCAACGCATCGACGCTCGTCCGCCCGCTGAAGAGATCCTCGCGCAGTGCCTTGCGCTGCATCTCGTCGAAGCGGGCCTGAAGCTGATCCTGAGTGTGCTTCCACTGCGAGTAGATGGCAAAGCCAGCGCCGACGACGCCGACGGCGTGCAGGGCGTAGGGGTTGATGCTCGCGAGTTGGAGCGCGGCGATCGACTTAGCGAGCGCCATGATCTTGTCGGCCAGGGCGTAGGTGGCTAGAACCCCAGACACCCAGAGCGCCACCTCGCCGAACTTCTTGAGTAGATCGGTGTTCTCCCGCAGCCAGCCGACCAGACCGCGCAGGTTGCCGATCAGCGCCTTGAAGCCATCCTGGAACTTGGCTCCGATGTCTTCGCGCAGGTTGTTGAACTCGCGGCGCAGCCCGCCCAGTTGGCCTTCGACCGTCTGGGAAGCCGCCGCATGGGCACCCTGGATCTTGGCGCCTTCTCGGATGACCGCGTTGTAGCGGAGCTGCTTCTCCTCGGTCTCGGTCAGGGCGCGTCCGAGTTGAAGCTGAGCGATCTGAGCCTCTCTCTGGAAGTCGACGAACAGCCCCAACGTGCGAAGGCCGCGCGAAGCGCCCGATTCGATGGCCATCACGATCGACTCGAGGGCCTCCCCGGCGGCGATGTTCTGGACCGCAGCCGCATCCTTGGCAAGCTTGGCCAGCCCCGGCGCCTTGGCGAGTTCCAGGTCGGCTACTATCAGTCGCTGAACGGCGTGCGCGGCTTCGGTGTACTCGAAGCCGATATCTTCGATTGCTGAGACCTGCCTGGCCGCCGCAGCCGCTCCCACGCCGTGGGCGTTGGCCAGCGCCTTGAGCGAGGCCTCGGCTTTAGCATTCTCAGCGGCCATCATGACCGAACCGACGGTGAACTCCTTGGCCCAGGCGAGCGCGCTCTTGATGGCGTCAGCGAGCAGGTTCCCTGCGGTGGCGCCCTTCACGATGGCGGCCGTCATGCCGTCGATTCCCTGCGCCGCGCCCCGGGCGGTCTTCACCGCCGACGCTTCCATGCTGGACAGGCTCGCGTTGACGCTCTTGATGGACGCATTGGCCCTGTTGGTTTCGACTTCAACGACAAGTTCGAGCCTGTTATCGGCCATGCGCGTTCATCTGCTCGCGATCCAACGCGTCGCGTTCCTCTTCCAGAACCACCAGCGCCCGGAACTCATCTGCACGAATATCATCGAGGCTGATGCGGATACCCAACTTCAGCGCTGCACGAAGGTCGAGCGCGCGCCGCAACAACAGGCCTGCTTCTGATGACTGCGCCGCATCCAACTTGTCCAGCGGGCAGTGGTCGCAGCGGCCACCATCATCCGGGGCATCCGGGCAGAGGCCCGGGTCGCAGAGTTCCTCACGGCGAAGGGCCCAATGAATCAGGAACCGCAGGGAGGGCCGCTCAGGCCACTCCCCGAACGTCAGTTTGGGTCGCCAGTCTCCTGGAACGCACCGTCGAGAGCGTCGATCGCGGCTTTCACCGCAACAGCTTGGTGGATGATGGGCACATCGCCGGCGTACCCTTCAGAGGATTCGAGCAGCTTCTTGAAGAGCGCGGCCGCCGGGGCGAGGTTGATGATCAACTCCTGGCGGTTGTAGGGCAGATCGAGCACCCGCGCGAAGCCGCGGCGGTACTCGAAGACGTCTTTCGCCGAAGGCATCCTCAGGATGTGCGACACCGTGCCGCCGAGGACGCGCAGCGTCACACGGAAACCGTCGCCCACTTGGACCACGTCATCGACCTCGGCCTGGCTCAACTGCTCGATAATGCGGCTGGCTTCAAAGGCATCGACCTCAGGCGCATTCTCCTCCGGCAGGCGGATCATGGCAAACAACGCGGCGTCGGCTTCCGCCGAGTCCGGGATCGTGGTTTCCGACACTCCGCGCCCGAGTTGCTTCACAATGACCTTGCGCATTCGCTGGCGGTCGATCCATTCCTCATCAGTCGGGAAGCGCACGCGGACTGGCCTCACGCCGTCAGGCGTGCGCAGGTGGATGGTGATGGGTTGCTTTGCGTCAAACATGAGAGTTCTCTCTACTGAGCGATTCCGTCCACATTGCATTTGGCCACCGCCGAGACGATGCCGTTGGTTTCGTCCCACATCGGCAGGCACTCGACCGACACGGTGACGATGCCGTCCGTCTCACCGACCTCGGCCGAGGCGAAGGAGACCTTGTGCCAGGTGATTTCGAGCGAGTTGTTCGCATCGTAGGTGAGCGCCAGGACAGCCGTGCCCGTGGTCTGACTCTTGAGCTTCGTGAGTTCCGTCGAGCCGTTCTCGAAACGGGCGACGAAGCGCAGCGTGCCCTGGCGGTTTCCGAATTCGAGGCGGCCGCGGATGGCGCCGCTTGCGCCATCGCCCGGCGTCTGGAAACCGGAGCCGGGATAGAAGCCGCCGTCGAGGCGGACGTTGTTCTTCCAGGACGTTTCAAGCGAAACGATGTTCTTGTTCGAGACGTAGTTGACGCCGTTGATCGAGAGCGCCAGCGAAGCCGCCGGCAGCAGTTTCTCGACCGTCGCCGCCGGCATGGTGATGCCCGAGGGCTCGACATACTTGCCCGATCCCACGAACTCGACCGTGATCTTCGAGTTGGCGCGGCCCGGCCCCGAGCCGATCGAGATGGTCCAGCCTTCGACCACGCAGCCCACGGCCATCCGGTCCACAACGACGCCCGCGCCAGGGCGGATCTGCTCGACGAAGCTGAAGTAGGGCAGTTCAGCTGCATCGCCGTTTGCGGGGAACAGCGGCGTGCAGGTGTAGGTGAAGTTCGGCGTCGTGCCCGACTTCACGACCTTCCCCAGGCCGAACGCCATCGCCCACGCGCCGATCTCCGCGCCCAAATACTTCTCGAGCGTCCCGTTCACGTCCCAGGAAGTCTGGAAAGATTGCGTCGGAAACTCGTGGCCCTTGCCGAACTCCTCGGCGTCGTTTTCGGTGTTCAGCTTTGGGTTGGCAAGCGCGGCGTTCAGCTTCCGCAACTGCCACATCTGGACGCCGGTGTTGGCAGTCGAGATGCCGGCCTGCTTTTGCTTACCGAAGCAGATCTGGATTTCCTGCATCCGCGCGACGGACATCAGGCGTTACCTCCTCTTCCGTGACTTGCCACCAGCCGCGCACCATGAGCGGCACGATCCTTGCCGGCGTGGCTTCCACTTCCTGCACCTCGCCATCGGGCGAGCGCATGAGCACGGTTTCATTCATCTCCCATCTCCATGAAGCTGAGCGGCGCCTCGAAATAGTCCAGTCCCTCGGCATCGGTCTGCCGCTGGATCAACGGCAGGTCCATCGGGTGGCACGACGGATGGACCGTGGCGTTGAGCATCGGCACACCCGCGGACGCCGGCACACCCTTCGTGATCAACCGGAACAGCCGGTAGTAGGCGGTGGGCGGGTCGCCGTCAAAGGTCTCGCGCGCCCGCAGATAGAGCGTGACCTGATGCCGCCAGACGTCCACGCCGCCGAAGCTCGACGGCTGCGTCCCCTGCCAGGCCGCCATGATTCCGGGAGCGGGCATCTCGTGGATCGCCGCCGCGAGGCTCGGCCGCTTCGGATACTGATCGTGGTAGGCGAAGATCCGCTCGGCGTCGCCCTCCATCTCGGCGACCAGTTCCGGGATGTGGCGCAGCAGGGCGACCAGGTTATCGACCAGTTCCGCCGGGTTGATCATCGCTGCTTCCCTCCCAGGCGGCGTTCGAGGAGCAGACGGGGCTTGATGGCGTCGAGCATCTTCCGGGCTGCCTCCACGACCGCCGCCTTGTTCTTGGGCGAGAACACCATCCACGTCTCGCGCTTCTGGTTGGCCCAGGCCTTGATCCGGTCCTTGCGGGTCGAGACGTTCGCCTTGGCCCGGTTCTCGCTGACCGTGCGGACCTGGAAGTTGCGCAGCAGATCGCCCGAGAAGGTCAGGTTGCGACGGTTGCCCTTGCCCTTCCGGGTCTTCCAGATCGCATAGCGTTTGGTGAGCGGCTTGGCGGCGGAATCCTCCGGGCCCTGGCCGGCGGCGAGCCGCGCCTTCACCGCCGTGACGCCCGCCGCGCCCAGTTCGTATATCTGCCGCTGGCGGAAGTTGAGCAAGTCGAGCCGCAGCTGCTTCTTCTGGTAGACACGGACGCTGGGCATCGCTCGCCTCCGAGAACTTGTGCGCAATTGCCCACAAGTCGCAAACTTCCGCCAGATTTGGCGGAAGTCAGTTGGCTTTACGCAGCCGGAGAACGGCGGCGCCCTCCGCATCGGCCTCGATGTCGAAGACCTTGTACCGCACGCCTTCGATCTCGACCTCGTCCCCGCGCACAGGCGCCGCAGGCAATCCGGCGAGCCGGACAAACAGCACCGCATAGACGCCCGGTGATGCGTCCTCAGCTTCCCGCGCCGGCTGAAATACCGCTCGGACGACGGCCTGCCCACCCCCCTCGGGAAGGTAGAGAACCTCCCGCCCGAAGACCCGCAGGCAGGCCTCATCCACGCGACTCACTTGGACCGCAAACGCCATCAGGAGATAAACGCCCCGTTCAGCC
>DATLZF010000662.1:0-9317 GCA_035574135.1 Candidatus Methylomirabilota bacterium | reverse complement strand
GTGCCCTCGAGCCGGTAATAGACGGTGAGTGCATCGTTCGTCGGGCCTTGCCGCACGACGGCGAAGACCGCGGGGTCCGGCTGGGCGGCCAGCGTCTCGTCCAGCGGTCCTTCGCCTCCTTCGGGATCGCGCGCCAGCACGCTGACCACCTGCGGGCGCGGTTGCTCGATGACCAGAATGCCGACCTTCTCGGATTGCGTTGAGGCACCCACGTTGTCCGTGGCAACGGCGGACAGCTTGTGTTCACCGGGGGGCGGATTGGACCAGATCAGCGTGAAGCCGCGCGGAACCGGGATGGGCAGGATACTCGTGTCAAGAGCCGCGGAAACCGCCAGCGGCTCGGGTAACGGTACGGGGTCGATGATCCAAGGATGCCCGGGCACCACTCCCAAGCTGTTGGTGCCGGCGAAGAACTCGACCGTCTGCACATAACCATCCACATCCGTTGCCGTGGCCACCAGTCGGAGCGGTTCCCCCGCCGGCAAGACGGAGCCATCGGGCGGGTGAATCAAGGCCACGGCCGGGGGGTGATTCGGGGGCGCATCGTTGTCCTGAATGAAGGCCACCGCGCACGATTGCCGCCCGATCAGATAACAGTCCAGCGGCACCGGGTCGCTCGCCAAACAATCAGGCGGGAGCAAGCATAGCTGGACCGTCTCGGTGCCTTCCACCTCGGCATCATCGGTGGGATCGATCCAAATGTCGGCGGAGAACGCGCCTGCCGGAATGACGATTTTGCCGGGCATCTCCGGATAATCCACTCCGTTGGAGGCGGTCCCAGCCAGAGAATAGAGCACGGTCAACTCGCGGTTCGTGGCACACGACCGGGTGACGCGGAAGCGTGCCTGACATGCGCCGTGCGGCGCCAGGATGCGCGGGTCGCATTCCCAAGCGGCGCTATCCTCGACCGTTAGCGTCACCACGGGCAGGCGGCAGGGCTCAAGCACGGAGACGCCCACGACGCCCGAGCGCGTGGTCGCACCGGCATCGTCGGTGGCCGTGACCGAAAGTTCGTAACGGCCGGGCGGCACATTGCTCCACACCATGGAGAAGTGCTGCAACTCACCGGGCGGTGGCGGCTGGATGAAAACGAGCTCCTCGACGCCGATGGATTCGCCGTTGGCGAAAAACTCGACGCGAGACACCCAACCGTTGGGATCGCGCGCGACGACGGCGATTTCAATGTCGGCCGAGGCGGGGAACATCTGGCCGGCGGGGGGCCGGACGATCTCCACCCGCGGCGGCGGGTTCTCATCCGCCGCGGAACCGAAGACTTGCCAGGAAGCGAAACATCCCACCCCCATCAAGGCGCCGAAGAGGCCGACCAACGAACCAGTCTTCTTCATAAAAAATTATCCTGCTTTGAGTCGTGAACAGATTAGGCCGTTGCTAGTCCCATGCCAAGGCGCGGTTGGCGCGCAGGCGAGGGTTTTCGACGAATTCACCGGCACCACTGATACCCGGGATCACAGCCCTGGGGGAAAACCCCCACCGCGCAAGAAAGGACGCGGGTGGAAAACCCCAGGAGCATGGTCGTCGTGACCAATTCACAAGCCCGCCGGCGACAGGTTGACGTGCGGGACGACCCTCCCGGCGTCTGCAGCGGGGGCGCTTTGCGGTTGAGGTCGAGGGGTGGGGCCGCTGGTCCGTGTCCATTCCGCTCGCCAAGCAAGGACGCCGGTTCTACAACGGCGCCGCCATGCTCAATTACATCTGGCTCGCTCTCGTCGTGTTGGCCGCCCTGGTCGGCGGCTTCGGCGGGCGCATGAAGGAGACGGTGGACGGCGCCGTGACAGGGGCCGAGAGCGCCGTGACGCTGGCTGTGGGACTGGTCGGGATCATGGCGCTGTGGCTGGGGCTGATGCGGCTGGCGGAGAAGGCCGGCCTGGTGCAGCGAGTCGCCGCCTGGCTGCGTCCGGTGCTGCGTCGGTTGTTCCCGGACGTGCCGGCGGAGCATCCGGCGATGGGTTCGATGCTGATGAACATCGCCGCGAACATGCTCGGGCTGAACAACGCCGCCACGCCACTCGGGCTGCGCGCGATGCGCGACCTGGAAACGCTCAATCCGCACCCCGGCACCGCGACGAACGCGATGTGCACCTTCCTCGCCATCAACACCAGTTCGGTGCAACTCATTCCGATGACGGCGGTGGCGATTCTGGCGGCAAAAGGCTCGGCGAATCCCTCGGCCATCATCGGCACCGCATTCCTTGCCACCGTGTGTTCCACGGCGGCCGGCATTGCGGCGGTCAAGCTGTTGGAAAAGCTTCCCCTGTTTCGCCTGGCGACCGCTTCGAGCGGTACCGTCCGGGGCTCCAGTCCTCCGCCGATGGGCGAGGATCAGGCCCCACCGGCAATCGCTGCCGCGCCCATGCCGCGCTGGGGGTTGCCCGTGCTCCTGCTCTTCGGCAGTTGTTTCGTGTGGTTTGCGCTCGTTCTCACCTGGCCGGAGGTGGCCGGGCGCGCGCCGTCGGCGGAGGCGCCACCCCACGTCGCCGTGCGGGCGGTCAACGCCCTTTCCCTACTGGCCATCCCGTTCCTGATCGCGTTCTTTCCGCTCTACGCGGCGTTGCGCAGGCTGCCGGTGTATGAGGTCTTCATCGAGGGGGCGAAGGAAGGCTTCCACGTCGCCGTTCGCATCATTCCCTACCTGGTGGGCATGCTGGTGGCCATCGGGATGTTTCGCGGCGCGGGCGGCGTGGACCTGATGACCCGGGCGCTGCGTCCGATGCTCGAAGGAGTCGGGTTCCCGGCGGAGCTGGTGCCCATGGCGCTGATGCGGCCCCTGAGCGGCAGCGGGTCCCTGGCGATCCTGAGCGATCTTGCCCAAACCCACGGCGCGGACCACATCCTCTCGCGCATGGCGGCCACGATCCTGGGTAGCACGGAGACGACGTTCTACGTGATCGCGGTCTATTTCGGCTCGGTGGGCATTGACCGCACGCGACACGCGATTCCGGCCGGACTCGTCGCCGATGCGGTCGGCATTGCCGCCTCGGTCATCATCTGCCGGCTGGCCTTCGGTTGAGGCGCGGGAGTAAAGAGGGGGGAGCTGCTCAATCGCGGAAGTTGACGAACTGGAGCGGGAGCGGGAAATCGTGCGCCCGGACGGCGGCGATGACCGCCTGCAAGTCATCGCGGCTCTTGCCCGTGACGCGGACCTCCTCGCCCTGAATCTGCGCGGTGACCTTGAGCTTGAGATCACGCACGAACGCGGCCACCTGCTTGGCCACGGCGGGGTCGAGGCCCTGCTTGATCTTGATGACCTGCCGGGCGTGGCCGATGGGCGACACCTCGGGCTTGCCCTCATCCACGGACTTAAGGCTGATGTTGCGCTTGGCCAGCTTGCCCAGGACGATCTCGAACAGAGCCTTGAGCTTGAACTGATCGTGACAGGCGAGCTTGATCTCGTTTTTCGCCAGAACGATCTCGGCATGCGTGCCCTTGAAGTCGAAACGGTTCGCCAGCTCCTTGTTGGCGGCGTTGACCGCGTTCTCGATCTCCATCGAGTTCACTTGTGAGACGATGTCGAAAGACGGCATGCCGGCAGGATAGGAGCGCCAAGGACGGTTTGGACAAGGAAAAATCCGGGCTGAGGGAAGAGCCGGGGGCGAAGCGGACTCACCCGAGCGCTTCGGGCACCACTGTGTTCTGGAGGATCGCCAGCGCCTCGCGGCAGTTTTGTTCGGCCTGGGCGGCCGAAGACGATTCGGAATAACAGCGAAACTCCGGCGCATTGCCCGAGGGACGCAGGTGCACAATCTCCCCTGAGGCAAAGGTCATCCGTGGTCCGTCGGTCAGGTCGAGCGTGGCGAGGGGACCGAACCGGTCTCCGAAATGGCGCGCGGCGGCCGCCTCCCCCTCGCGCTGGAAGAGCCGCACCACGGCCTGACCGTGCTCGTTCGGAAAATCCTTCAAGAGGCTGCTGGCGGTGAATCGTTGCGGAAGCGCCCCCACCGACTGCGCCAGCGTCCTTCCGTCCCGACGCGCCCCAACCAGGCAGGCGAGGATCGGCAACAATGCATCGCGCGTGGGCAGCGGCGCCAGCTCGACGCCACGCGCGCGGTCCCGCACCGCGCTGCCCAGCAGAAAGCCCCCGTTGGCTTCGTATCCCACCACCACCCCGACACCGCGCGACAGGGCCTGCTGCATGGACGCCACCACGTAAGGCGAGCCGATGCGCGTGCGGAGGATTTCGCGAAACCAACCGGACTTCTCCAGGGCCGTGTTCGAGCTCACCGGCGTCGAGACCGAATCGGCGCCCAGGAACCTCGCGCACAGGATGCCCACCATGTCACCCCGCAACCACTCACCGCGCTCGTCGGCCAGCAGCGGGCGATCCCCATCGCCGTCGGTGGAGACGATCGCATCGAAGTGATGCCGGGCGCTCCATTCCCGGGCAAGCCGCACATCCTCCGGGCGGAGGGCCTCCGTATCCACCGGCACAAAGACCTCGGATCGCCCCAGCGGAGTCACCTCGGCCCCCAGACCGGCCAACACCTCCACGAGCAGCTCACGGCCCACCGCCGAATGCTGATATGCCCCGACGCGCCAGCCGGTCAGGGCATCCGGTCCGAAGAAGTTCAGGTAGCGGCGGACGTAACTTGTCCGTGCCCGATCCTCGACGGGCCGGTTCTCGCCCCGACCCGGCCGCAGCGCGCCGCTCTCGTCGAACAGGGACTCGTCGAGTTCGATGCTTTGCGCGGCCATGCCGGCTTCATCGGACTTGAGCACCTCCCCGGAACACTTGTTGAACTTGATGCCGTTGCGCTCGGCCGGGATGTGGCTGCCCGTCACCATGATCGAGGGAATCCGTTCCGCGAAGCCCTTCAGCGCCACTGCCGGCGACGGCACCCTGCCGCAATGAACCGACACGCCGCCGGCGTCCTCGACCGCCCGGCACACCGCCGCCATAATGCGTTCCGTGCTGGGGCGCAGGTCGCCCGCCACGGCCACGGCTCCCTTCCCCGCCCAGTCGCCGACCTGCCGGAGGTACTGGAGAAAGCCCCGCGTGTAGGCGTAGCACACCCGGTCGGTCATCTGCGTCGCCAGGCCCCGGGCGCCGCTGGTGCCGAACTTCACCCCGCTGCGGGTCATCAAATCCTGAATAGTGATCTTCACGCCCATGTCATCGGCGGCGCTGCTGGCGGAATCGAGTGGGCGTCAGCCCGGTGGCCGAGCGAAAGGCCCGCGTGAAGGCGCTGTGATCGTAAAAGCCGCAGGCGTGCGCGATTTCGGACACCGGCCGGTCTGTTTCCTCCAGCCACCGCGAGGCGGCCGTCAGGCGCACCTGCGCGATCAACTGGCTGGGCGTCAGCCGGAAGATGCGCTTGACCAGGCGCTCGAAGCGGGTCAGCGGCAGTCCGGCACGACGGGCCAGGTTCGCGGGTGTGATCGACTCCCCGTAGTTGCTCTCCAAATGCTCCAGTGCGCCGACGAAGGCGGGGGGAATCCGGTCGGCGTCGCCCGGCGTCCGCAGGTCCCGGGAGATGCCGACCAGACCCACAATGCGGCCGGCGGCATCGCGCACGGGTAGTTTGGTGGTGAGACACCAGCCGGCCCGGCGGTCGGGATACCAGTGCAGTTCGAGCCGGTCCACGATGGGCCGGCCCGTGCGCAGCACCGACTCGTCCTGCGCCGCGTAGCGTCGGGCCAGTTCGGCGGGAAAGATCTCCCGCACGTGGCGGCCGATGAGGTCCTGCTTGTCGCGCACGCCGCAGCGCTCGACCAGGGAACGGTTCACCGCCAGGTAGCGCCCCTCGGCATCCTTCAGAAAAAAGGCCGTCTCGGGTTGGTGGTCGAACAACTCCTCCACCATCGCCCAGCCCGGGATCGGCGCGGCGGCGGGGCCGGGCGAAGGGGATCGCAGATTCACCATGAGTCGAGACTCCGTGGCACGAACCCGGACGACGCATGTCCCGGCTCGTTTCAGCCGGCGGCCAGGTCCGGGTTCTCCATGAAGGCGTAACACAGCATGTGGCAGATGCCCATGTGCGCGTCCTCGACCCGGCCGTAGTGGGTGTCGGCGATCACGATCACGGTGTCCGCCAGTTCGGCCAGCCGGCCGCGTTTGCCGCCCACCAGCGCCACGGTTTCCAGGCCGTTGCGCTTGGCCCATTCGACCGCGCGCACGACGTTGGGGGAGTTGCCGCTGACGCTCATCACCAGCACCAGGTCGCCGGGCCGGCCGTAATTCATCAACTGCCGCGCGAACACGTCCTCGTAGGCGTAGTCGTTGCCCAACGCGGTGAGCCAGCTCACGTTGTCGTTGAGCGACAGACAGCGAAACCGCCGGCCGAGCTTGTCCGAGGCGCCCTTGCCCAGGTCAGTGACGAAGTGCGAGGCGTTGGCCGCGCTGCCGCCGTTGCCAAACACAAAGACCTGCCGGTCCGCCGCCAGCGCGCGCCGCAGTTTGTCCACCAGGGCCGCCACCGTCTCGACGGGAATGGAGTCCAGGGCGGCCTTCTGCGCCCGCACGTAATCACTGATCCAGTTCTTCATGCCCGGAATATCGCAAGGAAGCCCCCCGCAGGGTAGAAGGAATTTTCCGTTCTTCGCGAAACGCCGGAACGAATGGGGGCAAAGAATGGGCTTCAAACCGCCCGCCGGCTCGGGTGAAATCGGGGCCGCAATGGCTATGAAGTTTATCGACCAGCTCAGGTTCAACGCCGATGGCCTGATCCCGGCCATTATCCAGGAACAGTCCACGGGGCGGGTGTTGATGATGGCCTGGATGAACCGGGCCTCTCTGGAACAGACCCTGGCCACGGGCAAGACGCATTTTTGGAGCCGGTCCCGGCAGAAATTCTGGATGAAGGGCGAGTCCAGCGGGCACGTGCAGATGGTGAAGGACGTGGCCTTCGATTGCGACGGCGACACGCTGCTCATTCAGGTGGAGCAGGTGGGGGCGGCCTGCCACGAGGGCTATCGGAGTTGCTTCTTCCGCTCCGTGGCGGCGGAGTCCTGCGGCTTCAAGGTCACCGAGCCGCAGCTTCAAAAGCCGGAGGAGATCTACCGGAAGCAGTGAGCGCTGCGCCGCCGGTCAGGCGCGCAACTTGACCAGCAGATCCTTGCTCTCGACGCTGTCGCCCACCTGGACGTGAAGCTCCGCCACCACGCCGTCGGCGGTGGCGTAGAGCGTCGTCTGCATCTTCATCGCCTCCATGGTCAGCACCTTGTCGCCCTTGGCCACCTTGGTGCCGACCCCCACGGCCAGAGCAGTGATGACGCCGGGGATCGGCGCGCCGATTTGGAGCGGGTCCGCCAGGTCGGCCTTGGCGCGGGCCTTGGCCTTGGTCGGGACGGATTTGTCCAGGACCGTGGCCTCCCGGCCCATGCCGTTGAGCTCGAAGGTGACGGTGCGGCGGCCATCCTTGTCCACCGGTCCGACGTTGATGAGCTTGAGGTAGATGGTCTTGCCCTCCTCGAGGGCGAAGGAAATCTCCTCATTGGGCTTGAGGCCGTAGAAGAACGCCGCGGAAGGCAGTACTGAAACGTCGCTGAACTCGCGGTCGAAACGCGCAAACTCGGCAAACACCTCGGGATACATGAGATGACTGAACAGGTCATCGTCTGTCACCTCGCGCTTGAGCCGCGCTTCCAGATCCTCGCGGGCCTTCTTGAGGTTCAGCGCCGGCAGGTTGGCGCCGGGACGGCCCTTGAGGGGTTTGCGGGCGCCCAACACCACCTTCTGGATCTTCTTCGGCCAGCCGCCCGCCGGCTGGCCCAAGCCGCCCGCGAGCATGTCGATCACGGACTCGGGGAACGGCACGCTGCCGGGTTCGAGGTTGACCACGTCGGCCGGTCTGATGCCCCGGGTGAAGAGGAACAGGGCCATGTCGCCGACGACCTTGCTGCTGGGGGTGACCTTGACAATGTCGCCGAAGAGCTGATTCACCTCGGCGTAGCAGCGGGCGATTTCGGACCAGCGATGGGCCAGTCCCATGGAGGCCGCCTGCTCGCGCAGGTTGGTGTACTGGCCGCCAGGCATTTCGTGATCGTACACCTCGGCGCTCCCGGTCAGCGGCGCCGTGTCGAACGGCTGGTAGAGCGCGCGCACCTGCTCCCAGTAGTTGGCGAACTCGTTCAACGCGGCCAGATCCAGCCCGGTGTCGCGCGGTGTATGCTGGAGGGCCGCGACGATGGAGTTGAGGTTCGGTTGGCTGGTCGAGCCGGACATGGAGGCCAGCGCCAGATCGACGATGTCCACATCCGCCTCGGACGCCTTGAGTACCGAGGCGCTGTTGACGCCACTGGTGTCGTGCGTGTGGAAGTGGATGGGCAGGCCGATCTCCTCTTTGAGCGCCCGCACCAGCGCATGCGCGGCGTAAGGCCGGCACAGCCCTGCCATGTCCTTGATGGCGAGAATGTGGGCGCCCATCTTCTCCAGTTCGCGGGCCAGCTTCACGTAATACTTGAGCGAATAGCGGGAGCGGTTGGGATCGAGAATGTCGCCAGTGTAGCAGATGGCCGCCTCGCAGATGGCGTGGGTCTCCTGCACCGCTTCCATTGCCACCTTCAGGTTCGGCGTGTAGTTGAGCGAGTCGAAGATGCGGAAGATGTCGATGCCCGCGGCGGCCGCGTGCTTCACGAAACCGGCCACCACATTATCCGGATAGTTGGAATAGCCGACGGCATTGGAGCCGCGGAAAAGCATTTGGAAACAGATGTTGGGAATCTTCTCGCGCAGCAACCGCAGGCGGCGCCACGGGTCCTCGCGCAGGAAGCGCATGGCGGTGTCGAAGGTGGCGCCACCCCACATTTCGAGGCTGAACAGTTGCGGGGTGCGCCGCGCGACGGCGTCGGCCACCGCCAGCATGTCGAAAGTGCGCACCCGCGTGGCCAGGAGGGATTGGTGGGCATCGCGGAAGGTGGTGTCGGTAATCAGCAAACGCTTCTGGGCGGAAACCCACTCGGCGAATTTTTTCGGACCGAGCTCGAGCAGGAGCTGGCGCGTGCCGGCCGCCGGCGGCTGCTTGGCGTTGAAGCCGGGCGGCACCGGCGCGGGCACCGCGCCCTTGAAGGAGAATCCCTTCACGTGCGGGTTGCCGTTGACAATCACGTCCCCCAGGAAGTTGAGCAACTTGGTGGCGCGGTCGCGGCGCGGCGTGAAGCGGAACAGCTCCGGCGTGGTGTCGATGAGGGTGGTGGTGGCGCGGCCGGCACGGAAGGTCTCGTTGGCAATGACGTTTTCCAGGAACGGGATGTTGGTCTTGACCCCGCGGATGCGGAACTCGCGCAGCGCCCGGTCCATGCGCTGGCAGGCGTCGGCGAATTCCCTGCCCCAGGCGGTGATCTTGACGAGGAGTGAATCGTAG
>DATLZF010000661.1:0-3130 GCA_035574135.1 Candidatus Methylomirabilota bacterium | reverse complement strand
CAGCAACGTTGCCGTCACGGTGGACGCGCCCTCCGGCGTGCGTCGCGTCGTCCTCGAAGGGTGCGAACGAGCCGGGCAGACCTGGGCACCGCGGGCCGTGGCCCGGCTGGAGGCAGGCCAAACCCGGATCCAATTCCGCCTGCCCGCTGCGCGCGCGATGGAACTGCTGCGAGTCCGCGCGGACATCGTCGATCCCTTGCCTGCTTCGTTCTACTCCGGCAGCACCTCGTTCGTGAACCAGGCCGTTGCCGGCCGGGGCGGCTACTCGGTGTTCACACCCGGGATTGATGCCACCGTCAACACCACCACGCCTCCCGAAACCACGCCCGGCCGGGCCGTGGTCGAATCTGACATCTGGAAGCTGGATGGCGACACGCTTTACTTCTTCAACCAATACCGCGGCCTGCAAGTGATCGACGTCTCGAATCCGGATATGCCCGCGCTGCGCGGCACGTTGGAACTGCCGGCGGCCGGTGACCAGATGTATCTCCTCGATGGCGGCTACGCTGTCTTGCTGGTGCGCGAAGGTTGCGGCTGGTCTCCAAGCGGTCCGCAAAGCCAGATGCTCGTCGTCGATGTACGGGCCACCACGCCCCGGGTGGTGGCGACACTGCCGATCTCCGGCGCCATCCAAGAAAGCCGGCTGGTGGGCCGCGCACTATATATCGCCGCCCAAGCATATCGCCCGGTCGCCACCACGAACACCTACCCCACTTGGGAAGGGGGCACGGTCGTGTCGGGCATCGATCTCACCGACCCCGCCGCGCCGGTGGTGCGCAACACGCTCTGGACTCCCGGCTACGGCCAGGCGGTCACGGCCACGGATGTCTTCCTGTTCATCATGAGCCAGACCACGGACAATCCGTGGGCCACCGATATCCGCTGCCTCGACATCACCGCCCCCGACGGGACACTCAACGATTTCGCCACTGTCCGCACAGCCGGCCGCGTGGCCGACAAATTCAAAGTCCACTGGTCTGACTCCGTCCTCACCGTCATCTCCCAGACGGCTGCGCAAAACAACCTCCTCTCGACCCGGCTGGAGACCTTCCGGCTGCCGCATCCCGCCGCAGCCGGGCCCTTGGGCGTGGTCAAGCTGGGCGAGCTGAACCTCGCCACCGGGGAACGATTGTTCGCGACGCGCTTCGACGGCACCCGCGCCTACCTGGTCACGTTCGGACAGGTGATTCAAATCGATCCGTTCTGGATCATCGACCTGTCGGACCCGACGCGGCCGCGGATCACCGGCGAACTTGAAGTGCCGGGTTTCTCAACTTTTCTCCAGCCGCTGGGCGACCGCGTGGTGGCCGTGGGCGTGGAAACCAACCGCGTGTCGGTGTCGCTGTTCGACGTGGCCGAAGCGACCCGCCCGCGGCTCCTCAGCCGGGTCCTCCTCGGCCAGGGCTTCTCGTGGAGCGAGGCCAACTTCGACGAAAAGGCCTTCAACGTCATGCCCGAAGCCGGGCTCATCCTGCTGCCCTTCGCCAGCAGCAGTTCCAACGGGCTGGTGCAAGCGGTGCAGTTGGTGGACCTCGGCCGGGATTCGCTCCGCGCCCGGGGCCGCATTGATCACAGTTTCTGGCCGCGTCGCGCCACGCTCATCCGGGATCGCATTCTCTCACTCTCCGGCTGGCAACTGCTCAGTGTGGACGCGACGGATCGCGACCAACCCGTGGTCCGGGCCGAGTTGCAGCTCGCCTGGCCGGTCCACCGTGTGTTCCTCGCCGGCGAACACCTCCTCGAACTCTCCACCGGCTCGAGCTGGGGCGCGGATGCGACGCCCACTCTGCGTGTGGCCACGGTAAACGACCCCAATCGTTCCGTAATGGAAATGACTCTGCCCGATCTGCCCGTGTTGGGCGCCACGGTCCACGAAAGCCGCCTCTATGTCGTCCAGGGCAACCAGCGGTGGTACCGGGCGACACCCTCGGCGGAGGATGGTTCCGCACCGCCGCCCGGCACTCCGGTCACGCTTTCGGTGCTGGCGCTGGATGGGCTGCCGGAGTTGACCCTGGTCGGCCGCACGACCGCCTCGATCCCGGTGGCCGGCCTCCCGGGCAATTTGGAGGCGCTTTGGCCCAAACCGGGATTGCTCGTCTGGGCCGGCAGTATGGGCGGCCCGAGTTGGTGGTGGCGCGGCGGGCCGATCCCGATGGTCCTGGTGGCGGACGTTTGGTGGCCGTATTACTGGAGCGGCAACGAGGCGTTGTTGGCGTTCGAGGTGGCACAGCCCGAAGCGCCCGCGCTGGCCTCGTTCGTGCATCTCGCGCCGACGAACGGTTCGAGTTTCAGCCGCGCCTTCACCGCCGAAGGCCGCGTCTATCTCAGCCATCACGAGTCCGAGTTCTGGCCGGAACCGTTTCCCATCCTCTTCGACGCCACCGGGCACGTAGCCCTCGGCCCCAAAATGGTCACCGGCTTCCCGACCTACCCTTACGGGCGCTGGATCGAGCGGGCGTTCCTGAATGTGATCGACTACGCCAATCCCCGCGAGCCGCTGCGGCGCGAGCCGGTGAACATCCCCGGCCGGCTCGAGGGCATTTCCCGCGCCGGCGCCCTGCTCTACACCGTGGGCACGCGCGCGGCGACGGATGAATCCGTCAGCGGCGGCACTTATCTCGATGCCAGCGCCTACGACGGCGTGAACGCGCACCTCGTCGATTCTCTGCCGCTCGAGGCCTGGCCCCATCCGGTGTTGGTCCGCGACGAAACCGTCTTCCTCGGCCGCTCGGCCATGACCGACACGAATCCGCCGGGCCACCGCTTGGAAACCTGGACTCTGCCGGACACCGGCCGGTTCGCCCCGCTGGGCTCGCTGGCCCTGGCGTATCCCCTGCAAACCCTGGCCCCGTTTCCCGGTCTGCTGGCCGGGCAGGACACGCAGGGCAACATCCTGCTCATCGAAGCATCAGTTCCGGCCGCTCCCGCGTTGATCAGCCGGGGCCGGCCCGCCGGCTGCGTCGGCTACCAACTGGAAGGTGCGGACGGCGACCGATCGCGCGGCCTCTTTCTCCCCCTCGATGTCTTCGGCGTCGGGCGCGTGCCGGTGCCGTGACCCTCGGCGCGGAGTCGAAACGAACTGGAACCGCCCGGTTCGAGGCGGGAAGTACGGAACAAGCCGCCGGCGGTT
>DATLZF010000660.1:0-3554 GCA_035574135.1 Candidatus Methylomirabilota bacterium | reverse complement strand
CGGGGGCTGGCCATCAGCCCACCGAGGCCGCTGGCAGTGACGCTGCCGGTGGCGCGGTTGCAGCCGCCACAGATCGTGACCAACACATTTGGGGTGACGTTGAGCGGGTTGCCAGTGGGGATGGAGTTCGTGGTGGAAGCTGCGCCAGGCCTCGCGTCCTGGCAGCCCGTGGCCACGAACGCGCCGACGGGCACGAACTTCGTGCCGAGGCGCCGTTGGGTGGGGCGATGGCTTCCGGTGATCGGCGGTGGCGCCGCTGGCCGTAACGGAAGCCGGAGTTATCGCGACCGGCTGAACCACTGGCCGAGGGCGATTTCGAGCAGCGCCACCAGGAGGCAGATGACGGCCACCGGCACCCAGAGTTCGAGCCCGCTACGGCCCTTCTGCATGAGGGTGCGCAAGGAAAGATCGGGCGTCCACGAGACCACGTTGGCCGTATGGCGCAGCGGAGCGAGTTGAGCGGGGGACAACTCTTCCAGACTCGATTCGCGGGGATCGGCTTGAGCCGCGAACTTTAGTTTGAACGTCGGATCGGTGATGGCCACTTCGTAAACGCCGGCGCGATCCGTCTGGTCGTACTGTAGTAGCGGCTGGCCAGCGACGAGGTCGATCGGGCGCAGATCCCGCATCACTTCGACCTGACGCGGCATCAGAAAGGTGGCGTCCCGGCCGAGAAACTCGGGCCCGAGCCGCCAGCGGAACTTGTCGCCGACCCGCAGGTTGAGTCCTTCGTCCTGGCGGAGCACGATGGCGCCCAGTGTACGGTGGAGCAGGGGCACGAAGGCGGGCCGCACGGGCAAATCGTTCCACGCGGTGTCGGCCGTGCTGCTGAAGAGCACCACCCGACCCAGGCCCCACGTTCGCTCCATCACCGCCGGTGTGCCGTCCTTGTAGGCGAGGATGACCTGGGGGATGCCGGCCTCCGCCATATCGGAAGGGGGCGGCGTGACGGAGGAGGGCTGAGGAACTGCGCCAGGGGGCGAGGCGGGCGGCGGGTCCGGTCTCAGTTGGATGTGTTTGAAGAACCGAGCCGAGGCCAGGGTGCCGGAGGCCGGGTCGTTCCAGAGCGAGACGACGGGATGCTCGTAACCCTGCGCCTGGAAGGTGGTGAAAGTGCCTTCTTGGTCGGACTGGCCGCGCGGTGTGCCCAGGGCGGCTGGCAGGAAGCGGTGTTGGCGCAAGAGCTGGTCGTTGTAGAACGCGGCGTCGATGCGGTCCCCCGGAAAGACGATCAAGCCGCCGCCGCTGCGCAGGTAAGGAGCCAGATCTGCCACGGCGCTCTCCGGCAGGGTCGGCACGTTGGCCAGGATCGCGGCGTCGAAATCGGTCCAGCGCGTTTGCGCCAACTCGGCGCTGGTGATCACTTTTACCTGGATGAAATAGTCCGCGGCGGCGTCCGGAGCGACCGGCGCCAGAGCGTGGCGGAGAAAGAAGACTTCGCTCTCGCGCGGTTCGTTGCCGGGGTCACCATCTACCAGGAGGACTTTGACTTCGCGGATGGCCCGCAGGGCCACGGTGCGTTCGTCGTCGGCGGGCAGGCGGTCCGGCACCAGTCGCGCCGTGACGGTGTGGAAGCCCTCGGTGCGGAAATTGGCGAAGAGCGTTACGTTGCGGCTGGCGCCGCCGGGAATGGTCTCCAACGTGAATTCGTCGTGCGGCGGGTCGCCGTCGATGGCGAGGCTGATGCGGGCCTGCCGGACTTCCTCTTGTCCATGGTTGGTAACCCGGGCCTCAAAGCGGAGCGGCTGGCGGATGGGGCTCAGGCCGCTGGCCATGCGGAGGTCACTCAGGCTCAGGTTGCGCGCTTCGTGTTCGTTGATGAGCACGACGTGCGAGGCGATCGCCGTCTTGGATCTTTCCAAGAGACTTTGGATTTCGGAGAGCTGGCGCCAGCCGGCGGCCTGACCGTCGGTCAGCAGGAAGATTTCCTTGCGCACGGCGAGTCGGTCCTCGAGCGTTCTGACCGCCTGATTCAGCGCCGGCAGGAGATCGGTGGCGCGGTCACTCAGCGGCGCCTCACGGAGGATCTTCCGGGCCAGGTTCAAGTCGTAGGTCGGCTCGGGAATGGCGGCGCGCACCGTGTCGGAGGCGAGTAGAACGGCCACGGCCGAGCCGGCCGGCAGCGAGTCGAGGATCTGCAGGGCGGCGGCGCGGGCTTTGTCGAAGCGGGTCGCAGTGCCATCGCTCATGCCCATGCTGAGAGAGTTGTCGAGAATGATGGCGCCGATGACCTTGGACTGGCCAAAGACGCCGGAGGCGTTGGAGAGGACCGCCGGTCGGGCCAGGGCCAGGGCCAGCAGCGCCAGTAGCAGACAGCGCAGCGCCAGCAGGATCAGGTCCTCGATTCGCAGGCGACGTTGGTTTTGCTCGATCGCGTTCTGAAGGAATCGCATGGCCGCCCACCGCACCTTCTGGAAGCGGCGCCGGTTCAGCAGGTGAATGATGATGGGAACCGCGATGGCGGCCACGCCGGCCAGCAGGATGGGGTTGAGGAAGGACACGGCGGCGGATCAGAAACGGACTGTGCCCATGCCACGGCCGGTCGCCGGGGGCGGGACAAGAAACTGGGACGGAGCGACGATCACGGGCGAGGAATCTAAAGGGGTGCGGCAGGCTTGAACATCACGAAAGTTGGCGCACCGATCCGCTGGTGTGGCTTTCCGGTTTACACGTTGGCAAACGATCCCTAGCCTCGCCACGACTCTGTGAAACAGATCCGCGCGATTATCCTGCTCATCGCCCTTCTTGTCGCGTGTCACAGCCCGGCGGAGCCGCTGCGAGTGGCCTGGTGCCGGCTGGGCGCGGCCGGGGCGGAACCGGAAGCCACGGCTAACGCGGAAGCGGAGCGGGCGCAGTGGCGGCAGGTGGCCGAGGCGGCTCGGAAACTGGACCCCGACGTTCTGATCGTTGCGGGGCTGCGCCACCGCGGCGCGGCCGCCGCGCTGGCCGGCGCGTTGCGGCCCGGTTTGTGGCAGGTGGCGGTGTGTTCCACGTTTCCAGCCTCGGCGGATGCTCCCGTCAGGCAGGTGGCGATTCTCGCCCGACATCCGGCGGTGGCGGCGTGGACGGAGGCATGGCGGGGAGCGGCCCCGGCAGACCTGCCCGGCGGGTTCGCCTTTGCGGCCTTTCGTCATGGCTCGGAGACGGTGGGGGTGTTCGCGCTCGAGTGGGAGCCGTGGGGCGCGTCACGGCTATCGGCCTTCAACACTTCCGCTCACGAAATGGCCGCAAGGTATGTGCTCCATCACGCGGACTGGGTGACCGACAGAATTACCAACGGGCCGGCGGGTTTGCTGGTGACCGGGTGGCAGGCGGGCCGGATGAATCCGGATCATCCGCTGGCCCGCACGCTGGCGAGCGGCGGGTTTCAGGAAGCGCAGGTCCGGGGACGCGATGCCGTGCGGGCAGCCGAGGAACGGCAAGCGACCGCGTTCGCCTTCACTCGGAAGGGCGAACTGGTCGATTGGGTGCAGCGTCCGGGGCGTGCCGGGCGGAACGTGACCTGGCTCCAGGGAGAACTCGTGGCGTTGCCCGACGCTGCGGGAACTACGACC
>DATLZF010000659.1:0-4138 GCA_035574135.1 Candidatus Methylomirabilota bacterium | reverse complement strand
CGGTGCGCGGTGCTTCCGGCTCCGTGGCCATGCGGGGCTAGAATGCGGCGCCGATCAGGACTTGCGCTCGGCCGGCTGGGCTTCGGCGGCGGGGCGGGCCGGCTGGGTCGGCTCGGACAGCCGCTTCTGCTCCGGGGACTCGGGCCGGTAGGGCTGGCGATAGGAATCATCCTCCATCGCCCGGCTGATTTCGCTCTGCACGTCGGTGGTCGCCTTCTTGAACTCCTTGATGCCCTGCCCCAGTCCCTTGGCCAGCTCCGGCAGTTTCTTGGCGCCAAAAAGGATCAGCACGACGGCGAGAATCAGGACGATCTCCCAACCGCCCAGCATTGCAGCAAACAGATAGTTCATAGAATTCGTTGTTGTAACCGAAGCTAGGGCAGCGCACCCGCGGTGTAAAGTCCCAAAGCCCTCGGCCGCCGGACCTGACCGAGCACCGGGCGGCACCTCGTCACTTCACCGGCGTTGGACGATGGACGCGGCCGGTTACTTCGGAGGAGATAGGAGAATAAACTCGCCGCGACGGTTCTTGCTCCAAGCCGCCTCGTTGTGCCCGGGTTCGGCCGGGCGTTCCTCGCCGTAGGTCCGGGTGTCAATCAGGTCGGCGGCAATGCCTTCCTTGATCAAGGCCTCCCGCACCGCCAGCGCGCGGCGTTCGCCCAGCGCGCGGTTGTATTCCTCGGTCCCGCGCTCGTCGCAGTGGCCGTCGATGCGCAAAGCCTTGGCCGCCATGGTCCGGAATCGCTCGGCCACAGCCTTGATCTTGCCCACTTGGTCGGGACGCACATTCGACTTGTCGAAGTCGAAATAAATCACCTCGGCCTTGAACGTATCGTGATCCTCGTTCCAAGTGCTCCGGTCCGTGTTCCCCAAGGGAATACCGCCCGTGCCCGTGGTGTCGGGGTTGATGGGTGTGACGGGCGTTGCCGTGCCGAGGTCCGGAGGCGGCAGCCTGGCGGCGGTGTCTCGACCGGGATTGGCGGGAATGATCGGGCTTGGCGTTTCGGAGGCGGGCACCTCGCCGGCGCGATAACCCGGCAGAGGAGTCGTGTTCTGGAGTTTCTTTTTGCAGCCGGTGCCCCCCAGGGCGAGCATCATTCCCACCGCAAGCAAGACCACCAGCGAATATGTCCGTTTCATGTTTGTGAGGTTTTGCGGAGAGCTCGATCCTATTTCGCCCAACTCGGTTGCGAGTTGCTCTCCAAAACGCGGGCGACATCCTTGACCTGCCTGCTGGGCACGTCAAGCAAAGACAACCTCTTGGCGTGGTCCCGGCCCCGACAAAAGAGCAGCGCGCGAGAGTTGGGGGCCCAGGAGGGGTCTTCACCCTCGGCCAGGACCACAACGTTGCCGCCCTCCGCTGGCACGATGCAAATCTGAAACCCGCCCGTCTGCGACGTGAAGGCAATCCAACGCCCGTCGGGCGACCAATCCGGCTCCGTCGCCCGCGGCGCCCCAATGGTCGCCAACCGGCGCGCGCTGCCGCCGGACGCGGAAATGACATACAACGCCGGCGTGCCCCGCTCGGAGGAGACGTAGCAGATGTTCCGCCCATCCGGCGACCAGCAGGGCGAGGACTCGTCCGTGCGAGTGAAGGTGAGCTGCTTGAGGTTGCTGCCGTTGAGTTCGCTCACGTAGAGATCCGGACTGCCGTTCTTGCTCAGGATCATGGCCAGTTTGGTCGCATCCGGCGACACGGCCGGACTGATGTTCGCACCCGGATGCCGCGCCACAGCCACCCGCGAACCCGTGGTGAGGTGGTGGGAGAAGATCACCGGCGGTCCGAGCCGGTAGGAGGTGTAGAAGAGCATGGAACGGCCGGCCCAGGCCGGCTGGGCCACGATGCTGCCGTCCTGCGTGGCACGCTGCGCGTTGGCACCATCGTAGTCGGCGATGTAAACCTCGCTCTTGCCGATGCCGGCCTCCGCCTTGAACGCCATCTTCGTCTGCGCGATGGGCGGCACGCCCGGGATGAGCAGGCGGGCGATGTCATCGGCAAACGCGTGCGCGCCCGCCCGCAGCGTGGCCGCGGCGTAAGCGCGCCCGAAGAGATGCTGGTTGTTGATCTTGTCGTAGAGATGCCCCTCGACGCGGCCGGCGTTGCTGCCCTTGATGAGGAACTTCGCCTCCTCCAGCGCGCCGTGCTGGATGCCCATGAAGAACAGGTCCTGCTTGAGCACACCGTCCACCTCGCCGCTGAAACCGGAGACGTGGACGGGAATGGGCTTCGTGAAGCCAAGGCTGTCCGTCTCCCGCACCAGCGGGATGCGTTCGGGCTGGGCACCGGAGGCAACCGGAGAAACCATCAGCGCCAGCGCGCCAAGGGCCATCATCGGCGCCAGGAGCCGCCGGCACTGCGGCGACCGGCGCGCCCAAGCCGGGCTCCAAAACGTCGAGTCCGGGTTCGTCGGCTCGTGCCCTGGGCGGGCGGGACGCCCGCGCTCCGGCGCCGGATGATTGTGTATTTGACGGATCGCGCAAAGATCGACGGGGTTCCTTTGAGCGGTGCAGGTGGCGGCAAACTTCATCCCAGTCCTCGTTTGGTTTTCAGGTTGAAATCGATGATGAACTCGCGCTGATCGTCGGTGGTGCCCTCGGGAAACGGCGCCACAAACTTCACCCGATCCAGCGCCTGCTGCACCGACCGGTCGAGCGCGTTGCTGCCCGAGCGGCGCTGAATGGTGGCGCTCACCACCCGGCCGTCGCGACGAATGATCACCCGCACCACGGCCACGGCGTCCACATCCGTCAGCGACGGCGAGACGATCCAGGCGTTGTCGTAGGCCTCGCGCACAAAGGCGGCGTAATTCGCGTAGGCGATCCCGCCCGGCCCCGGCACTTCCACAGCCGTGCCGTCCTTGAATCCCTCGCGCAGGGATCTCGACGCCCCGCCCAGCGCCCGCGCCAGGCGGTTGCGCGCCTCGGCGGCCGCGCGCGCGCCGGCCTCGGCCTCCTCCCGGGCGCGGTCGGCCTCCGTCCGCACGACGGGCTTCAAGTTCTCCAATACCGAGGGCTTCGGCGTCGGGCCGCGGTTCACGGGCGTCAGCTTCAACGGCTGCGGAACCGGCGTCCGGGTCGAGGCCGCCGGCTTCTTGCTGGCCGTGGGAGAGGCTTTCGGAGCGTTTTCCGCTTTGACGACCGGCTTGACCGGTGCGGGCTCGGCCGGCGGCTCGACCCTGGGCTTCGGTGGCTCCGGAGTTGGCGGTGCGGCCTGCGGCGGCTGCGGGGTGAGCGTGTCGCCCTTTTGCTTCGCGTCGGAAGGAGCCAGCCTGGGATTGCCCCCGCCACCGGCCAGCGCCGCGTCGATCAACCTCTGGGGCACGACCCGGATGGCGGGCAGATCCGCCGGTCTCTGCCGCGACGTCACGAACGCCGAGCCGACCACGAGCAGCAGGAAGAGGAACCCGTGCAGCAGCGCCGAGGCGGTCAGGCATTTCTTTTGCAACCGGTCCATGCTCAGCGGCGCGGCGGGTCGGTGCGGAAGGACAACGAGGTGATGCCCTGCTGGGTGAGGCGGTCCGTCAGAGCCATCGGGTACTTCCACGCGCAGTTCTCATCGGCGCGCACGTTGACGATGAGAGCCGGATTGCGCCGGCGCAGTTCGGCGAGCTGGCGGACGACGTCGTCCAGCTTCATCCAGATGCCGCCCATCATGTAGAGCCCGGTGGGGCTGACCTCGACGGTGCGAACGTTGCGGGGATCCACGTGCTCGCGATCCGGCACGCCGCCGTCGGGCAGGTCGAGGTTGATGCCCTGCTCGAGCAGCGGCGTGGTGATCACGAAAATGATCAGCAGCACGAAGGCAAGATCCAGCAACGGAGTGATGTTGATGTCACTCAACGTCACCAGCGAATTGCGTTGCGAGAAACGGCGCATCAGGAGTTGGACGGAAACGGCGTTCGGCTGCTCACGATTCTTCGGTTTCGTCCTGGAGATACTCGGTCTCCATGTTGGACACCAGTTGCTGGGCAAAGTTGTCGAGCTCGACGGTGAGCACGCGCAGGTTATGCACCAGCCAGTTGTAACCGAACATCGAGGGAATGGCCACCAGCAGTCCCGCCACGGTGGTGATCAACGCCGCCGCCACGCCGGGCGCCATGGTGGCCAGATCGGCCCGGCCCTTCATGGCCACGTAGCC
>DATLZF010000658.1:0-12566 GCA_035574135.1 Candidatus Methylomirabilota bacterium | reverse complement strand
GAAGCGATGAAGACCGTGCAACGCGTAGGCGCGAAGGAACAGGGCTTCGATGCTTCCCGACGCCCGGCCGTCCAGACAAATGGCGCACTGTTCAGCGAGACTGTAGAAACCGGCATCGAAACTCCGGCGCGCCTCCCGCACGTAGAGCCACCCCAGTTTTTCCAGCGCCTGCTGAGCATCGGCGGGGTGCCGTGGGTTGCGGACCAGTCCTTGCATCGCGGCGATTTCACGGTCCACGGGCTGCGATCCGGAGCGCGGCATGAGCGCGAGGTGGCAGGCATCCACAGGAGCGCCGGGAACGGTTGTGGTCGGGGCGCCGGGAGGCGCAGAGGGCGTATTCGTCGCATTCTGTTCCGCGGCCGGTCGGCACGCGGTGAAAGCGAGGATGGTGAGGGCCACGGCGAGCGCGAGCGGTCGATTCATCATTGCCTTCAGGGTTGTGGTTCCGACGCGCCCCCTTGCGGCCATCCCGCCGGCGCGTTCACGACTTGCATTACGCTTCATGTGGCGGAGCGGATGCATTGCCGGTGAGCTTTCCGGATTTGCCACCCTGGCCCGGTGTTCCACCGCTCTGGCCGCCGCGCCTCCGTACCCCACAAGTCCTCGCCGTTTGACCTGGACCCGGCATTGTCCTTAAGCTGCGCGCATGGCGAACACGTTTGGGCACCTTTTCCGCGTCACCACCTGGGGCGAATCCCACGGGGGGGGAGTGGGGGTGGTCGTGGATGGTTGTCCGCCGCGGCTGCCATTGACGGAAGCGGACATTCAACCGGATCTGGATCGCCGCCGCCCGGGGCAGTCGAAGATTGTCACGCCGCGCCAGGAGGCCGACCGCGTGCAGATTCTCTCGGGCACGTTTGAGGGGCGGACCCTGGGCACCCCCATCAGCATGTGGGTGAAGAACGAGGACATGCGACCCGGGGCGTATTCCGAGATGGCGACCAAATTCCGGCCGTCGCACGCGGACTACACTTACTTCGCCAAGTACGGCATCCGGAACTGGCAGGGCGGCGGGCGCTCCAGTGCCCGGGAAACCATCGGCCGCGTGGCCGCGGGCGCGATTGCCCGAAAGATCCTGCGCGAGCGTTTCGGCGTCGAGGTGCTGGCCTATGTGAAACAGGTCCAGCGCATCACGGCGGTGGCCGATCCCGAGCGCGTCAAACTGCGCGACGTGGAGGCCAACATCGTGCGCTGCCCCGATCCCGTGGCGGCGGCGAAGATGATCCGCCTGATCGAGCGCGTGCGCCGCGCGGGTGACAGCGTGGGCGGGATCGTCGAGGGCGTGGCGCGGGGCGTGCCGCCGGGCTGGGGCGAGCCGGTGTTCGATCGGCTCGAGGCGGACCTGGCCAAGGCCATGTTGAGCCTGCCGGCCTCGAAGGGCTTCGACATCGGCTCGGGATTCGGCGGCATCCTGTTGACCGGCCTGCAGCACAACGACGCCTTCCGGATGAAGGGGGGGCGGGTGCGGACGACGACCAATCGCTCCGGTGGCATTCAAGGCGGCATCTCGAATGGCGAGACGATTTACTTCCGCGTCGCGTTCAAGCCTGTGGCCACCGTGATGCACGAGCAGGACACGGTGGATGTGCAGTTTCGGAACACGACGTTGAGGGGCCGCGGGCGTCACGATCCCTGCGTGCTGCCGCGGGCCGTGCCGATGGTCGAGGCCATGACCGCGCTGGTTCTGGTCGATCACGCCCTGCGCCATCAGGCGCAGTGCGGATGAAGCCGGCGGGGGCGGATTCAAGCCATGAAAGTCGTCGTCACCTGCGGCCCGGCCTATGAACCCATCGACGAGGTCCGCCGGCTGACCAACTTTTCGACCGGCGAACTGGGCGTGCTGCTGGCCGACGCGTTGACCGGCGCCGGATGGGAGGTGATCTGCTTTCGGGGCGAAGCGGCGACCTGTCCGCGGGTACCCTCGGCTGCCGAGTGCGTCACGTTCTCGACCAACGCGGACCTGGCGGCGCGTCTCCGGGCAACGGGCGCGGCGCACGACATTGGCGCGGTGTTTCACGCGGCCGCTTTGTGCGATTACAAGGTGGGTTCAGTCGAGGATTCCCGGGGCGCCAAGGTGGGGTCGCCCAAGATCGACAGTCGTGCCGGGGAACTAGTCGTGCGCTTGGTGCCGGCCGCGAAGGTTATCGCCAGTCTGCGTTCCTGGTTTCCGCACGGCGTGCTGATCGGCTGGAAGTACGAACTGGTCGGCACCCGGGCCGACGCGCTGGCCAGGGCGCGCGCTCAGATGGCGGAGAATCGGACCGACGCCTGCGTGGTCAACGGCCGGGCCTTCGGGCCGGGCTTCGGCTTGTGCGAAGCGGGCGCGGAGCAGCCGGTGGCCGAGTTTGCCGGCAAGAAGGAACTGGTGGCCGGCTTGGTGGCGTGGCTCAAGGGCCGACGGTCACCCCCGCCGAAAGCGGGCGTCTAGCCGCCGGCCGCTCATGGCTTGCCGGCCGGTGCGGCCCGTTGGCTCTTCAACCACGCGAGCAGGTTGGCCACGTCCGCAGGGGCGACGCCTTCGGCGAACGAGGGCATCAACGACGTGGCCAGGCGCCGCACCTCCGTCACGTCCTTGCGCAGGAGCACCTGTTCGATTCCGTTTGCCTGGGCCAGGGTGAGGCTGGTGGCGCCGTCTTCCTTCAACAGACCGGTCAGGGACGTTCCGTCCTTCAGGCGCACCTCGGTGGTTTCGTAGCCGGGGCGGATGCGTGCTTCGGGCTGAAGGATGTCCTGGAGCAGTGACTCCTCGGACAGGCTCATCTGCCCGAGCAGGTCCGGCCCCACTTCGTGGCCTTCGCCACCGACGCGATGACACGGCGCGCACGCCTGTCGAAAGAACCGGTGCCCGCGCTGGAGATCCCGAGCGCCGGCCAGCGCGGCGACGAAGCGTCGGAAAGTCTCGTCGCTCACGGGACTCGCGGCCGGTGTGGACGGCGCCGGGGCGGTTTGCGCGGGCGAAGCGCCGGACATGAAGGTGTCGGCCAGGGCACGAGCGGCCCGGGCCACGGCCGGAATCTCGCTCCGTGCGAAACTCGTCAAAGTCGCGCGCAGCGACTCGCTTGCGGGCGGCCGGCGGGGTGCATTCTTGCGGCCGCGCGCCAGCCCTTCGAGCACCACCGCCCGGGTTTCTCCCGGCGCATAAGCCAGCAGCTTGAGCGCGCGCTCCAGTTGTGTCTCGTCGCGGCCGGCGGCGATGGTCTGCGCGAGGGAAGGGAGCAGCTCGGCCGCCCCGCCCGGTTCGCGCAGGAGTTCGGACAGCAGATCCGCGGCGCGGCCTTGCAGGCCCGAGAGGATGGCCACATCCATCCACCGCACGTCGAGTCGTTCGCGGGCAAAGCGGGCCAGGAGCGCCAGCGCCCGCGGATCGCGGGCCTCGCCCAGGCTCAGGGCCAATTGAATCTGCACACGCGGAAGGGACTCGGCCGCCGCGCCGGCCAGTGTGGCTTCGAGCAGATCGCGGCCCTCCTCTTGGTTGAACCAGCGTTCGGCCAGTTGCAGCGCGTGGATGCGCACGGCCGGATCGATGTGGCGAAGGAGCGGCCCCACATCGGCCGGGCGCAGCGCACCAAGTTGGTCGAGGGTGCGGAGCGCGGTGATGACGGAGGCGGGTTGGGCCGTCGTGTCCGCCAGCAGTTCACGCAGAGCGGGCGCGGCCGAGGCATCGGATCGCTCGACCAGCAGGCGTTGCGCGGTTTGGCGGCGCCAGAATAGCGGGCTGGCGCATTCGCGGGCCAGGCCGTGGGCGTCGAGGCCGGCGAGGCCGGCTGGAGGGGGAGCGGTCATGTCGCGGTGAACGAGCCGGTAGAGGCGGCCGCGGTCGTGGCCGGCGTAGAGTCCGTATTGCTGCTGGAGGTGGCGCGGGATGGCCGAGTAGTCCTCGATGATCTCACGGTAGTAATCCACGATCCAGATGGCTCCATCCGGCCCGTGCGTCAGGTTGATGGGATGGCTCCAGGCATCGGTGCTGGCCGCGAACTCGGACTGTTCCTCGCCGGGCACGCGGCGGAGTTTCAAGGCGCTGCCGTCGGCCTCGATGAGCGCGCGGTGGATGAGATTGCCTGCCGGTTCGCAGACGAAGTAATGGCCGTGCAGACCGGGCAGAGCGTGGTCGCGGTAGATCATCGGGCCGCACGCGGCGGTGAACCAGCCGGCCGCCTCGCTCTCGGAGGCACCGTAGCGGTCCCGGTAGTATTTGAAATAAGCCGGATCGTCCGCGCGTTTCTGCCGCCACGGATGCGGTCGCGAGATGGCATGGACGCGCCGGTCGCCGGTGGCGGCGTCGAGCGAGGGCGTGGCGGCGTCGGGATTACGCACGAGGTAACGCCACGGCAACGGCGCGATGAACACGCCGGGTACCGACGTGGTGGCGACGAAGCGATCCCCGGCCTCCGTCATGGCGAACCCAAAGGTGTGGGTGCCGCCGGTGACCGGCTCGATGGCGCTGCCATCGGCGCGGATGCGGAAATCAGAGCCGGGCAGCGTGACGGGTTCCTTCAGGCGCGGGCCGGTGATTCGGCCTCCGCCCCAGCCGCGTCCGAAATAGATCCAGCCATCGACGTTCCATTGCGGAGCGTTGATGCCGCGTTCGAGCGCGCCGGTGCGAAAGCCGGTGAACAGGGTTTCCCGCGTTTCGGCATGGCCGTCCCCGTCGCGATCGGCCAGCCAGACGATGTCCGGGGCGCAGGCGACGATCACGCCGCCGCGCGCGGGCACGAGTCCGTAGGCGGGAGGAAGATTCGTGGCCCAGATCTCCGCGCGGTCCATGCGTCCGTCGCCGTCCGTGTCGTGCAGCCGCTTGACCACGCCGTAAGTGCCGTGCTCGGCCGCCTTTTTGAACTTTTCGTCCGCCTGCACGCGACGCACCTGCGTGTCGAGCCGGCCGGTCTTGTTCAACTCCTCGATGTCGAGCTGGCCTTCGAGGTTGTAGCCATGAAGCTCGCTCACGAACATCCGCCCCTGTTCATCCCAGCACACCGCCGAGGGCGACGCGATGAGCGGTTCGCTGGCGACCACTTCGAGGCGAAAGCCGGGGGACAGGCGATAGGACGCTGCCGTTTGCTCGGGCCCGAGCGGTCGGGGTGCGTCGGTGGGGCGGGGAATCTCGGCCTGGACCGTGCCGGCGAACAGATTCAAGCCGAGGAAAAACCAGGTCTTGTTCATGTGTTGGGCACATCAAACCGCCGCGGCGCCGGTGCCGTCAAATCCCGTTCGAGCCCTCCCGGAGCGGCGAATCGTGGCGCCGTTGGGCAGGGACGAACGTGCCCGAGCCAAATCGTGATTTGCATTTGCGCCTTGCCGGCTAGACTGCGGCCTTGGCAACCGAAACCAAGCCATCGCGAGCGCCATGAATGAATTGACCTCCCTCGAGCTTTTGCGGGACTGCGATGCGGTCCAGATTCCCCACGGCTCCAGCGTGGTTCTGCCCAAGGGCACCCCCGTGGACATCACGCAGACGCTGGGCGGCACTTACACCGTGCGTGCCGCCGGCGGCCTCTTCCGGATCAGCAGCGAGAACGCGGATGCCCTGGGCCTCACCCCGGCGCAGACGCCGGTGGCCGACACCCGGCCGTCCGGCGAAGCTCCGCGCGGGGTCACGGAGCAGGAAGTCTGGGACACGCTGCGCACCTGTTTCGATCCGGAGATTCCGGTCAACATCGTGGATTTGGGCCTGGTGTACGACATGCGCATCGAACCCCTGCCCAGCGGGCGCAGTCACGTACACGTGAGGATGACCCTCACCGCGCCGGGCTGCGGCATGGGCGGCGTGATCGCGGGCGACGCTCAGCAAAAGCTGCTCTATCTCGACGGCGTGGAGGAGGCGACCGTCGAGATCGTCTGGGATCCGCCGTGGCATCAGTCGCGCATCACCCCGGCCGGCCGGCGCATCCTGGGTCTGGAGTTCGATTGAGCCGCGAGGGCAAAGGCGGCTCGGGTTCCCTCGGCGCTCAAGTCACCCCGCGCTGTTCCCCCCGCCAGGGGCCGGGAGATTGACGAATCACGCCCCGGAGTCTGTCGCACCGCGGAGGGGGCGGCGCTGAGACCGAGGCGGGCGGTGCGGAAGGTGCCCTTACCGTCGCCCTGCCGATCCGGCCAGCCAGCCAAGCCCAACGGCCAGCAGGCAGAGGACGAGTGAAAGTACGATGTTGGCGCCTGCCTGCCACCAGCGCTGGGACTGCGCCAGTTGCAAGGTGTGCAGACTGAAGGCCGAGAACGTGGTGTAGCCGCCGCAGAATCCGGTCATCAACAACGGCCCCGCCACGGCGCGTACGGGGTGGCCGTCCTCAGCCGGGCGCCCCACCCAGGCCGTGAGGAAACCGATGGCGAGGGAGCCTGTGACGTTGACGGCCACCGTGCTCCAGATCGGGGCCAGCGCGAGCCGCTGGGCCAGCCAGTTCACGACCAACGCGCGGCTGACGCCGCCGGCGGCGCTGCCCAGCGCGATCCAGAGGTAATCCATGCTCAGCCGATCTCCTGCGGACCCTTGCCGCCGTTGACGAGGAAGAGCACCGCCATGCGGACGGCCAGACCGTTGGTCACCTGGTCGAGGATGACCGAGCGGCCGCAGTCGGCCACTTCGCTGTTGATCTCGACGCCGCGGTTGATGGGACCGGGATGCATGATGAGGGCATCGGGCCGGGTGCGCGCGAAGCGCGCCTTGGTCAGGCCAAAGAGGTTGGTGTACTCGCCGATGCTGGGGAAGGCGGTCTTGCGCCGCCGCTCGTGCTGGATGCGCAGGAGGTTGATGACGTCTGCCGAGGCGATGGCTTCGTCCACATCGTAGGTGACGCGGCAGCCCATTTGCTCGAAGACGCGCGGCACCAGGGTCGAGGGACCGCAGAGGGTGACGCGGGCGCCGAGTTTGAGCAGCGCCCAGATGTTGGAGCGGGCCACGCGGCTGTAGAGAATGTCGCCGAGGATGGTGACGTTGAGTCCCTCCACCCGTCCCTTCTTTTCCAGGATGGTGAAGGTGTCGAGCAACGCCTGGGTGGGGTGTTCGTGCGCGCCGTCGCCGGCGTTGATGACGCTGCCGCGCAGGAAGCGCGAGAGGAAATGCGGCGCGCCGGTGGCGCTGTGGCGGATGATGATGATGTCCGCGTTGAGTGCCTCGAGATTGCGTGCGGTATCCTTGAGGGTTTCGCCTTTTTTGAGCGATGACGCCTCGGCGGTGAAATTGATGACGTCGGCGGTGAGGCGGAGGGCGGCCAGTTCGAAGCTGATGCGGGTGCGGGTGGAGGGCTCGATGAAGAGGTTCACCACCGTCTTGCCGCGCAGGGCGGGCACCTTCTTGATGGCGCGCTCGCCCACCGCCTTGAATGCGCGGGCGGTGTCGTGGACGAGGCGAATCTCCTCCGCTGAGAGAGACTCGATGTCGAGCAGGTGTTTGCGGTTCCAGGTCATGAGGGACGGATGAGGACGGGCGTGACCCGGACGAGAAGGGGGAAGGGCCGGCCCGCGCGAGCACGGGTTCGCGAGAGCGCAGAAGGGTTTGCGACAGCCGAGGGCGGAATCGCCGCGCACCGGGGCGATTGGCAAGCAAGGAGGCATCCGGCCGGCAGTTGATTCACTTTCGTTCCAGGTAAACGAGATCTTCGCCGCCGGCCTCCTTGAGGTGCACGTTGATGCGTTCGCTCAGGGCGGTGGGCACATTTTTGCCGACGAAGTCGGGCTTGATGGGCAGGGCGCGATGGCCGCGATCCACGAGCACGGCGAGTTGGATGCGTTCCGGCCGGCCGAAGTCATTCAGGGCATCCATCGCGGCTCGGATGGTGCGGCCGCTGAAGAGCACGTCATCGACCAACACCACGGTCTTGCCGGAGATGTCCGCAGGGATCTGCGTCGGCTGGATGTTCGGCGCCGGCTGTTGGTGCAGGTCGTCCCGGTGGAGCGTCACATCGAGAACGCCGACCGGAACCGGGTGTCCCCAAATGCCGGCGAGGATGGCTCCCAGCCGTGTAGCGAGGTGAACGCCGCCCCGCTGCACGCCCAGGATGACGAGGGACTGGCTGTGGTCGTTCTTCTCGGCGATCTCGTGGGCGATGCGAGTGAGGACCCGGTGAACGGCGGCGGCGCTCAGGATGATGGTGCGCTCAGACATACGGGGAACCGGATCAGCCCGGGATGCGGGTTGATCCGAGCCGATCAAGGATTCCGAGTTTCATGCCGTCCTTGGCGATCTTGCGGGACCGCCTTAAAGGGGGAGGAGCGGCGGCCCTAACGGGAGTCGTGGGCCAGTTGTCGCGCTTTGCGCCATTTGGCGCGGTGTTTGACGATCCAATCGGTCAGGGCACGCTCGAAGCCGATGTCGTAGCCGGCTTTCTCCGATTCGATCCACTTGTGTTTGAGAATCTCTTCTCGTTCCGCCTGAAATTCCTTGTAGAGCGAAGTGTGTTTTACGAGGTCGCCTTGAGATGAATCATCTGGCTGCTCTGTCGGCATAAACGGCAATCGAGTTGTTAGGTGCGGACACTCTACCACCCCCCTTCGGGGTGACAACTGCGAAATTCCGGGACCGAGGCTCCGGGGAACCCCCGGTGCCCCGGGGCGTCCGAGCATGCGGAGGATTGACTCGAAACCCGTTGGATGTCGGAAGTGGGAGTGTGAAGCGGTTGGAACCCGACTCTGACGTCGCCCGCTTGGTCAAGGCGCATCGCCGCCGCAGCCGATGGTGGACGGGCCTTTTGTTTGTGGCGATGGCTCTGTCACCTCTCCCGGTCAAAGGAACCGGGCCGGGGCTGACATTGAGTCGCGAGGGCCACTGGTTACTCATTCACGGACCGGCGTTGCCCGGCGGGAGCATCCGCATCAACTACCTCGAAGCGTACTGCCGGGCTGGTTCGACCGACGCGGATTGGGTGCGGCATACGGTGATTCCGCACACCAATACCCTCGTTTCGATGAGCCCGGATCGGACGGTGCTCCGGCTGCGCGATACGCTGGCGGATGGTCTGGTGGTGGAACACACCATCCGGGTGGGTGCGGATGAGGTGCGCTTCGACTTGGTGGCGCGCAATCCGACGAAGCGGCGATCCGAGGCGCACTGGGCGCAGCCGTGCGTGCGGTTGGGAGAGTTCACCGGCTTCGGTCCGGCCCAGACGCCCGACGATTCCGCTTACCTGCCCAAGTGTTTCATTTTTTTGGATGGGCAACTGAGCCGAATGCCCACACGCGACTGGGCGACGCAGGCCCGCTACACGCCAGGGCAGGTCTGGTGCCCGCCCCAGGTGCCGCGCACGGATGTCAACCCAAGGCCTTTAAGTCCGCTTGTGCCCAGTCACGGGCTGATTGGCTGCTTCAGCGGTGACGAGAAGTGGATCTTCGCCACGGCGTGGGAGCCGTATCAGGAGTTGTTTCAGGGGGTTGCGCGCTGCCTTCACTCAGACTTCCGGCTGGGAGGGTTGGGACCGGGCGAAACGCGGGCCATCCGTGGACGGATTTACATCGTGCCAAACGATGTTCCGGCGTTGTTGCGCCGTTACACGAACGATTTTCCCGAGCACGTTTGGGGCGGTCGATGATTGGACAGCCGCTCCAGCGAGGGCGATTTCCCCCCTGTTCGCCGGCATCCCGTTCTGCTATTGTGCGGCCGTCGTGTTATGCCCATCTACGAGTTTGCCTGCCCGCGTTGTCGGGTCGTGTTCAATTTCCTGTCCAAACGGGTGAACCCGGATCGCGCGCCGGTTTGCCCGCGGTGTGGCTATCAGAAGATGGAGAAGCAGGTCAGCCTGTTCTCCAGCCCCCGAAAAGGGCGAGCCCCTGCCGACTCAGCCGAGGGAACCGCCTCTCATCATAACGACGACGGTATGCCGCCGGACGATGCCCGGCTCACCCGCGCCCTCGGCGACCTGGAGCGGGACATGGCGCATCTCGACGAGAACAACCCGAAGCATCTTGCTCACATGATGCGCAAGATGAAGGACCTGTTGCCCGCTGGCGCCACGCCGCGGGAGCTCGAGACCGCCATCCGTAGGTTGGAAAGCGGGGAGGATCCGGAGAAGATCGAGCAGGACATGGGGAACTTCTTCGACGAGCCGAATTGCAGCGGAGACGAGACCGGGGGCGGGGCAGGCGGAAAAGGGTACAGGCACGATCCGGACATTTACGATTACTAGATTTGCGCCATGCTTGTCCGCGACCCTCATCTGATCTGTGCCCTGTTCTCCCTGCCTGCGGGTGTGGTGGCGGACATGGAGGAGGTGATTCCGATTTCGGCGCCCGAGGGTGGGCGGACCGAAGCGACGGTGACTGTTTCGCAAACCGTCGCCCGGGCCTACGTGACCGGTGCGGCGGATTCCACCGAGGCCATCGGGCATGTGACGGCCTGCCTGCGCGCGTCGGGGATCGAGCCGAGGTTGGTGCTGGATCTCAACGCGCCGCCGACGGCGATCAACCCGGTTTGTCTTCCGGACCATGTGCCGGCTGGACCGGGTGGGTGGGTGTGCGAGATGGCCGAATTGTTCGTCCTGCGGCACGAAAACGCTGCGGCCCTCACGCAGATCCTGAGCGTGTGCCGGGAAATCTACACCCAGGAATGGTTCTGGGACTGACGGCGACGGGCTACCGTTGGGGTGCGCCCGGTGCCGGGTCCACGTCCTCGATGTGGGCGTTTTCCTGCAGGAAGGCGGTGACCTTCTCGTGGACGATTTGCTGGTAGATCTCGCCGAGGCCGTTGCGCTTCTGGAGTTCCTTGATGAATTTTTGCGGTGACATTTGGTAGGCGTTGGCGAGCATGACGATGCGGGCGTTCATCTCCTGGTCGGACGCGCGGATGCCTTCCTTCTCCGCGATGCGGTGGAAGAGGAAGCCGATTTTCACGCGGTCCTTGGCGGTCATGTTGGCCGCCGAGTAGATCTCATCCTTCTGCTGTTCGATCAGCTCGCGGGACACGCCGCGCTTCTGGTTTTCGCTGACGATCTCGTAAACGACGTTACGGGTCTCCTGCTCCACGGTGGATTCGGGGAGATCGAATTGCACCCGGTTGAGCAGGGCGGCCAGAATCTGGCTGCGCACGCTCCTCTTTTGGCGGAGGTTGACCTCGTTCTGGAGATCGCTGCGCACCCCTTCGCGCAGTCGCTCGAGAGTTTCGGCGCCGAAACTCTTGGCGAATTCCTCGTTGAGTTCGGGCAGGACCCGCTCTTTGACTTCAAGCACCTCCACCTGGTAACTGCCCCTCTTGCCGGCCAGTTGGGGCGTGACGAAATCGGCCGGGAAATCCACGGACACGCTCCGCTGCTCGCCCGCCTTGGCGCCGATCAGTTGCTCGGCAAAACCCGGAATGAAGGAATCCGGTTTCACCTCGATCCAGAAGCCCTTCTGTTCCGTCAGGCCCCGGGCTGTGGGGGCGGTGTCGGTGATGGGTTTGCCGTCGCACGTGCCGGTGAAGTTCACCACTACAAAATCTCCGGGGCGCACCTCGCGTGCCACGGTTTGAAACGTCGCCCGCTGCCCGCGCAGCACGTCAATCGCCCGGGCCACGTCCTCGTCGGTCACGACCGCTCGCTCACGGCGGGCGGGCAGCCCCCGGTATTCCGGCAACTCGAATTCGGGAGTCAGCTCGACGGTGGCGGCAAACTGGAGGGCCTGGCCGCGTGCGAACTGGATTTCCTCCACGTCGAGCAGATTCAGCACGTTGAGCTTCTGCTCCTTGATGCCTTCACGGTAGGTCTCGCCAATCAGTTTGCGCTTCACCTCGTCGGCGATCTCTTTCTCGTAAGCCTTGATCACCCGCTCCAGTGGCGCCTTACCCGGTCGGAATCCTGGCAGGCGCGCCTGGCGCTGAAAATCCGCGGCCACGGCAGCGAAGCCTTTTTCAACGGCGTCCGCAGCGACCTCGAATCGAAGCAAACGCTTGCACGGACCCAAATTCTCTACGGTCACATTCACAGGTGAACCTTTTCGTGAGTTGATTCTTTCGCCGCGCGCTCCGGGCGCGCACCCCGCCGACAGGCGAGTCGCGAACGCTAGAAAAGTGCTTCCGTACCGTCAAGCTCTTGATGCCCGATGGCGCGGGGCAAAACAGATGGGGCCGGCGCTGGTGGTTCGAGACGCTTTGCGGCGGGGGGCGGGCGGTTGCGGGGGGCGAGCGGGCTTGTCAGCGGCTCGCAGTGCGATGACCCGGTTCGTTTGCCAGGACAACGCCCGGCCATTGACAACCAGTTCGCGCGGCCGCAGCTCGATCTCATGGCCAAACAAGTCGAGCGTCACGATGCCCGGGAAGGATCGAAGGTCCTCGTAGAGCATGCGACCGAACGGGGGGGTGCGTCGGACTTGGTCGAACCTGATCACGGCGTTGGTCAGCAGCGGGGACGTTGATTCCCCCAGAAAGACCAAACGAGCGTCCGCAATGCCGAGGCTCGGCTGACGGATGATGACGACCGGGTCTCCCGGCTCGGTTTGTGTGAACTCCAGTGTCCATGGACCCAAGCGGTGTTGCCAGTGTTCCCAGCCGTAAAACGCGGCCAGGTAACAAGCCAGCACGGCGACAAACAGGACGACAATCGACCGGACGGGGAAATCGGACTTCATGCAGAGCGGCAGCCGCGGCGGCTGCTCCCGACGGCTATACGACA
>DATLZF010000657.1:0-4593 GCA_035574135.1 Candidatus Methylomirabilota bacterium | reverse complement strand
CACTACGTCGGCGTCATCCCCGGACAGACCGCGGGCGCCGTTGTTCAGTTCTACGTGCGCGCGACCGACAGTCTGGGCGCCGCCGCGATGTTCCCGGCGCGTGGGCCGGATTCCGGGGCGCTCTACAAGGTCGAGGACGGTCAGGCCGACCTGGCCCTGGCGCACAACTTTCGCATCGTGATGACCCCGGACAACATCAACCTGATGCACGGCACCGCCCAGGGCGTGAACCAGACCAACGTGATGAGCAACGAGCTGCTGCCCTGCACCATCATCTACGACGAGCGCCGCGTGTACTACGATTGCGGCGTCCACCTGCGCGGCAGCCAGCGCGGCCGCTACAACGACGTGCGCACCGGCTTCCACGTGAATTTCCAGCCGGACGACCTCTTCCGCGGGGTGCATCCGGTGATGTTGATCGACCGCTCCGGCGCCGGCGACGCCACCGGCAACCGCCAGGAAGAGGTCGTGATCAAGCACATGCTCAACCGCGCGGGCGGCATCCCGGGCACCTACACCGAAATCTGCCGCGTGCTCGCGCCGCGCAGTGCGCACACCGGCCCCGCCCAGCTTTTCCCCCGACACGAGGACGTGATGATCGAGACGCTCCACGACAACGGCAACGACGGAAAAATGTTCGAGATGGAGTTGATCTACTATCCCATCACCGCCAACGCCGCCGGCTACAAGAATCCCCAGCCGGACAACGTCATCGGGACGGACATCACCGATTTGGGCAACGACAAGGAGTTTTACCGCTACAACTTCATGATCAAAAACCACCGCGACGCGGACGACTACAGTGGGTTCATTGCCCTGGCCAAGGCGTGGAGTTTGACCGGTGAAGCGCTGGACGAGCAAACGCGCCAGCTCATGGACCTCGACCAGTGGATGCGCGCCTACGCCATCGTGTCGCTCTGCGCGGTGGGGGACACCTACACCTTTGGCAACAACCACAACTTCTTCACCTACCAGCGGCCGTCGGACGGCAAGTTTGAGTTTTTCCCGTGGGACATGGACTTCGCCTTCTCGCGCGGTGCGAACGCGGGTCTGGTGGGGGACCAGAATCTCGGAAAGATCGTGAACCGGCCGGCCAATCTCCGCCGCTTCTACGCGCACTGCCTGGACATCATCAACATCTGCTTCAACACCGCCTACATGGCCTACTGGACGGATCATTACGACAATTTCGCTCCCGGCCAGAACTACGGCGGCTCGCTCACCACCATCGGAGCCCGCGCCACCTTCGTGCGCAACACCATCAACACCTCCGGCGGCAACGCACCGTTCGCCGTCGCTGCCTCGAATCTGGTGTCCGGCAGCGGCCTCCTTTACCTCTCCGGCACGGCACCCGTCGGCGTCCAGGTCATCAAAGTGAACGGCGTGGAATACCCCGTTACCTGGACCAGCGTCACCGCTTGGCGAATCGCCCTCCCGGCCCCGGCCGGAACGAACGATCTCGAGATCGCCGGACACGACCTGCGCGGGCAGCCCATGCCCGGCTTCGTCCGCACCGTCCGTATCGAGAACCCTGTCCCGACACCTGATCCCACCGGCGCGGTCGTGATCAACGAGATCATGTACAACCCCCTGCGCCCCGAGGCGGCCTATGTCGAGCTTTACAACCGCTCCAGCTCGGCCATCGATCTGAGCGGGTGGCGGCTCAACGGCCTGGACTACACGTTCCCACCGGGCAGTTTCATCACCAACGGCCAGTACCTCGTGCTGGCGGCCAGCATGGTCGGCTACAACGCCACCTTGGGCGCCAGCGCGCCCGTTCCGTTCGCCGAGTTCCCCGGCAATCTGCAAAACGACGGCGAAACGCTCACGCTGTTCCGGCCCGGCCCCGACAACACGGAGATCGTGGTGGACAAGGTCCGCTACGAGAGCCTCCCGCCGTGGCCAATCTCGGCCAACGGCACGGGGCCTTCCCTTCAGTTGATCGACGCCGGCCAGGATAACAGCCGTGTCGCCAACTGGTCCGACGGCCAGGGCTGGCGCTTCTACAGCTTCACGGGGACCCCGGGCGCCAACGCCACCAATCTCCTCCTGTTCCTCGCCACCGCGGGTGACGTTTACATCGATGACCTCGCGCTGGTCGAGGGCCCGGCTCCGGGAGTCGGCTTTAACTTCGTCGCGAACGGCGATTTCGAGAGCGGGGCGCTGGCACCTTGGCGGGCGATCGGCCAGCACTCGAACACGGTGGTCTCCTCCGAGGTCGCCCATTCGGGCAACCACAGCCTCCACATTGTCGCCGGCAGCCCCGGTGGCGTGAATTCAACGCTCGCCCAAGCCGTGGCGCTGTCCAACTCGTCGGCCCCGCACACGTTGAGCTTCTGGTTCCTGCCCAGCACGAACGGCTCGGGCGTGAGCTTCCGGCTCACCACGGCCTTCCGCTCCCTCACACCGGTGAACTACCGCCCCGTCTTCTCCTCGCCCGGCACGGCCAACACGGTGGCCGGCGTGCGGCCGCCGTTCCCGGATCTGTGGCTGAACGAGGTGCAACCGGAAAACACGATCGGACTCACGGACTCCGTGGGCGAACGCGAGCCGTGGATCGAGATCTACAACGCCGGCACCAACGTGATCGACCTGGCCGGTTGTTTTCTCACGGACAATTACTCGAATCTGACGCGCTGGGCCTTTCCACCGAACAGTTCGATCGCTCCTGGCGAGTTCAAGATCATCATCGCGGACGGCGAACCGCAGGAATCCACCGCCACCGAGTGGCATGCCAGCTTCCGCCCGTCGCCCGGCACCGGCACAGTGGCGCTGGCCTGGACACCCCTCGCCCAAGTGGAGGTGCTCGACTATTTGAATTACGCCTTCGTGCGGCCCGGCCGCAGTTACGGCGCCTGGCCAGACGCGCAACCCTTCGATCGCCAGGAGTTCCACCGCCCCACGCCCGGCGCGCCCAATGACAACACCCCGCCGCCCGCCACCGTCTTCCTCAACGAGTGGATGGCCAGCAACACGCGCACGCTCATCAACACCAATCGCGGCAATCGCTACGACGACTGGTTCGAGATTTACAACCCGGCTGACACGCCGGCCGACCTGGCCGGTTACACTCTCACCGACAACCTCTCGAACCCGGACCAATTCGTGATCCCGCAGGGCTACGTCGTGCCCGCCCGCGGCTTCCTCCTTGTCTGGGCCGATGGCGCCCCGGAACTCAACCGCCCGACCGACCCCGCCCTCCACGTCAACTTCTCCCTTCGCCGCGAGGGCGAAGCCATCGGGCTTTACGCCAGCGACGGCACGGAAATCGACGCCGTCACCTTCGAACCTCAGTTCAACGACTACAGCCAGGGTCGCGTCGCCGATGGTCAGCCAGCCATCTACTTCCTCGCCGCCGCCACGCCCGCCGCCCCCAACTCCGGCTGGGCCAATCGTCCCCCGGTCCTCGACCCGATCGACGACGCCGTGACGGGCGTGGGTGAGACGTTGACCTTAATCCCCACCGCCAGCGATCCCGACAGTCCGCCGCAGACATGGCAGTTCTCCCTGGTGAACGCCCCCGCTGGCGCCGCCATCGACCCGGTCTCGGGCGTCTTCACCTGGATGTCTCTCGCGCTCAGTACGAACACCATCACGGTGCGCGTGACGGACAACGGCACGCCGGCTCTGAGTGCGACCCGCTCGTTCACCATCGTCACCGGCATTCGCGTGGTCGGCATCACGCCGCCGGCAAACGGCGAAGTCCGATTCGCCGTCAGCACGATCCCAGGGAAGACGTACCAGGTGGAGTACAAGAACAATCTCGCCGATCCCGAATGGACGCCCCTCGGCCCTCCGCAGATCGCCGCCGACGGAACGCTGGTAATCATCGACTCCGCTGGCGCGCAGGGCCAGCGGTTCTACCGCGTTATTCAAACGAACTGAAGCCAGGGTCCACCGCGACCACGAGCGCGGCCGAAGCTCGCGGGCCGGCCCGGCAAGCCGCACTCGTTCAATGCGTCCGTTGCGACGCACGCCGAGGTGTTCCGATCGTCGCCGACCGGCTTTTGGTCTTTAGCTTCATTTCCATCCGCCGATGATTACTGTGACGCGGTCGCGCCCAGGGCGCGAAAGCCCGGTGACTCGGCTGGTTCGGCAACGAACACCGAGCGGCTCCGGATCGACATGAAAGCACGTTACCCAGCCCATTGAGGCTGTGGGAGGGTTGGGGTCCTATCATGCTGAAACGTTTGTCCAAGTACAGCCGCCGCGTTTCCTCCAGGCTGCGTGTTCCCGGATGGCTTCGCCGGGCGCGGCTCGGATTGGAGCGCGGATTCGGGACCGACCGCCGCCGCGGGTCCACCGGTCGCCCGCACCCGCCGGAAGCTCCCGAAACGCCGGCGCAGGACACCGCGGCGAGCGAACGGAGCGGGTCCGTCACGGAGGATCAGCCCCCTCTCCACGCCCTCGTTTCCAGAGCCCAAACCCGGTTCGCCGTCTTGGCCGCCAGGCTGGAGCCGATCTCCGCCGAAATGGAACGCAGTTTTCTGGCCCTGGCGGGCGGTCTGGAGGAACTGCCGCAAGCCAGCGCCGCCCTGGTTCAGCACAGTGAACGATTGTTGCGGCTGGCCAGCGGGCGCGATCAAGGCGAGG
>DATLZF010000656.1:0-6431 GCA_035574135.1 Candidatus Methylomirabilota bacterium | reverse complement strand
ACAGTCCCGGGTCGGCCCCCGGCCGACAGAGGAGTCACGAGAACCAATGCAAACGAGTGCGAATCCCGGTTCCTGGCGGGTCTTGAACAGGGCGAGGATGTTCGGTCCGTCGATTGACCGGGACTGTGAAAGGCGCGGGTGGTTACGGCCGAATCGTCCGCCAGCCAGCCTCCTTTCCAGCCTCGCAATTCGAGATACATGAGCGTCGTGCGCCGGGGGGGCGTGTGAGAAACCCGGCGTTTACTGGAGCAGACGCAGCACGGACTGAGGCAGGGTGTTCGCCTGGGCCAGCATGGCCGTGCCGGCCTGGGAGAGAATGTTGTAGCGGGCGAACTGGGTGGACTCGTCCGCCACATCCACGTCCTGGATGCGGGAACTGGCCGCCGCCAGGTTCTCTTTGCTGATGATCAACTGCTCGGAGGTGAAATTGAGCCGGGACTGATAGGCGCCAATGGTCGCGCGGTCGGTGGCCAGTTGAGTGATGGCGGCCTTGACCTTGGTGAGCGCGTCGGCGGCGTTGGCTGTGGTGGAAATGTCCGCGCTGGTGGCATCCGTGTAGGCCGCGACACTCAGGTCGATGCCCTGCATGGTGAACGTGTCGCCCTCGGAATCGATGGTGACATCCAGCGGCGTGGTCGAGAACAGGCTAACGCCGTTGAAATCCTTGCTGCTGGCGCTCGAGATGTATTGACTCAACTGTTCGAATTCCGCGTCGTACAGGCTGCGGTCGGCGTCCGACTTGGTCACGTCCTGAGAAAGGATGGAGAGTTCGCTCATGCGGTCGAGCGCCTTGGCGATCTTCTTCAAATAGCCGTCCTGCGTCTGCGTGAAGGAAATGGCGTTGCCGACGTTCGAGTTGGCGGCGTTGAGGCGTTGCACCTGGGCGTCGAGTCGCATGGCCACGGCCAGGCCGGCGGCGTCGTCTGCTGGATTGACAATCTTGGAGCCCGAGCTGAGGCGGGACAGCGACTTGGCGAGCATTGCGTGGCTCGTGTTGAGGTTGCTGGCGGCCGCCATCGCGTGGGTGTTCGTGTTGATGACCATAACTTTATCTTTCCGTGATGTGGGGTCTGGAAACGGTGGAGCGTCGCTTCACGAAGCCGGGCTGGTAGGGGTGGACTCGCCCGCCCCGCCTTTGATGCCTGGCAGATGCCCGGCCGCCGGCCGGCTGGGGGCCAAAGCGGATTGGTTGTTCCTCTGGATTTCGTCGTAAATTTCTTGTCGATGAACCGGAACGTTGGGCGGCGCTTCGATACCGAGTTTGACGAAGTTGCCTTCCGTGCGGACGACTTTGACGATGATCCTCCCGTCGATGACGATGTTTTCGTTTACTTTCCGGGAGAGGACGAGCATGGGAGGAAGAGGGTTGAGATCGGGAAGGCGGAGCGGCTCAGGCCGCCACGGGCAGAGGGCTCAAAGGATGCCGCAGGGCGAGATGCTGCACGTTGGTGGGAATGACCTGCTTGCCCACAAGCGTGAACCGGTTGATGACGATCGGCCCCTTGAGATTCACCGTGGCCTCGCCGTCACGCCCGAGAGTCACAATGTTGAGGATGATGGCGTCGGCCGGATCCTTGAGCCCCAGGAAGGCAACGTCCTGCTCGCTGATGTCCGGCGCGTAGTCCGGCACCAGTCCCTCGGGCGAAATGACCACGAAACCCTGATTGCTGCCGTCGAGCATCTGCAGCCAAAGAAAGGGTTTTTCTTCGGGGTTGGAGAGCAGAACGTATCGTTTGACGTTCTCGAAACCGAGCAGACCGAGCGGCAGGGAGATGATGTTCTCCTTGTTCACGGTCAGGGTTTCCAGCTCGTTCGCTTCGGCGGTTTTCATGTCGCCTCCCGCTTTAGCACTGGGTATGCCACAGGGAATTTCGCCTCGGCTCCACCTCCGAAAAAGGCTGATTCTACGGGCGAATCACCGTGGTTTGGTTTGCCGCCGCGGCTGCGGATGCGGTGTGTCACCCGCTCGTCCTCCTAGGCAAAATCCGCCGCACGGCGGCGGGTGAAATGGCCTTTGTTACCGGCGCGCTCCAAGCCGGCGGGTAGGGCCTGGACGCCGGACGGCCCCGGGCGCAGCCGACGACCTGGGCTCGACCGAACCAAGACGCCGTCGCCTCCCCAAAAGCGGTGTGGCTGACCGCCAGCGCAGCGTTGGGCATTCGCCCGGGAAGTCCGCCACGCGCCGGGCGAAAAACACCCATGGATCCGTTAAGTCAATAAAAGCTTCCTCCGATGGAACAGGTGCCCGCCGGGAACCGGGAAACAACACCGGCACCGGATGGCGAGCATCTAAATGCGATATGCCGATTGAAACAGAGGACGCCACGGATTTCGAGTTCATCATCAATCTGGTGTACGAGCGGTGTCGGGTTCGTCTCCACGAGGGCAAGCACCAGTTGATCAGGGCGCGGCTGGCCAAACGCATGCGGGCTCTCGGTATCGCCACACTGGGCGCATATTGCGAGCTGCTGCGCCGCAGTGAGGGCGCCGCCGAAGTGACGCACATGGTGGATGCTCTCACCACCAACTTCACGAATTTTCTCAGGGAGAAGGATCACTTCGAGTTCATGATCCAGACGGCCCTGCCGGAGCTGCTGGCGGAACGCAAACAGTTCAAGATCTGGAGCGCAGCCTGCGCGACGGGTGAAGAGCCGTTTACGATCAGCTTCTTCCTCGCGGACCGTTACCCACCGGAGCTGGGGTGGGACTGGCAGATCCTGGCCACGGACATCTCGACCAAGGCCCTTGGCCACGCCCAGCGAGCCATTTACGCAGAAGACCGTCTCTCGGCCCTGCCCTCGGAGTGGTGGCCGCGGTTTTTCCAAAAAGGTCACGGCCAATGGGAAGGTCATTATCGCGTCAAGCCCCACATCACCACCCGCGTGGCCTTTCAGCAACTCAACCTCCTTGGCCCTTACCACTTCAGCGACCAGTTTCCGGTCATTTTCTGCCGCAATGTGATGATCTATTTCGACCGCCCAACCCAGGAGCAGTTGGTCCGGCAGTTGTCCCGGCATCTCCTGCCCAAAGGGTATTTGCTGATTGGCCACTCGGAGAGTCTCAACGGCCTCCAGTTGCCGCTGCGGTGCGTGCGGCCCAGCATCTACCAAAAACTCTAATGCCCTCCCCCACCCTCACCGGTTTCCAGCACAAGGTCGTGGTCGGCATCGCGGAACTGGCCGTGTCAAACAACCAGAACGTGACCTTGACGACCTATTCCCTCGGATCCTGCCTCGGCATCTCCATCTACGACCCCGTCATCAAGGCGGGCGGGCTACTGCACATCATGCTGCCCGACTCGAGCATTGACGCGGATAAGGCGGCGGCTCATCCGGCGATGTTCGTGGACACCGGCGTGCCGGCCCTCTTCCGGAATGCCTATCAACTGGGCGCGGACAAGTACCGCATGATCATCTGCGTGGCGGGCGGCGCGCAGATCATGGACAACAGTGGCTACTTCAACATCGGCGCCCGCAATTACGAAACTTTGAAGAAACTGTTCGCGGAACATGGACTTAGAATTCACGCCGAACAGGTCGGAGGCATGGTTAACCGCACCATGTATCTGAACCTGGCCAACGGCGAAGTGCGGCTCAAGGTGTCCGGACAGCCCCAGGAGACGATCCTATGCAAGAGCTTGACGATTACATAGACAAGGTCACAAGCCTGCCACCGGCACCGCAGATCCTTCCCGAGCTGCTCTCGCTTCTGAATCAGGATGACGTGGACAGCGCGCCGGTGGTGCGCCTGATCAGTCTCGATCCCGGGCTGACCGCCAGCGTCCTGCGTCTGAGCAACAGCGCCGTCTTCGCTGGCGCTTCCTCAGTGAGTGACCTCCACGAGGCCGTGACCCGCCTCGGGTTCCGGCAGGTTTACCAGTTGGTGGCGGCCGTGGTCGGCTCGAAGACGTTGGGACCAGCGCAAAAGGGCTACGGCATGGATCAAGGCGAGCTGTGGCACCACTGTGTCAGCGCAGCCGTGGCCGCCCAACTCCTGGCCAGGCGCCACGGCGGCGACGACAACCTCGTCTTCACCGCCACTCTCCTGCATGACATCGGAAAAATCGTCCTTGCCGAGGCATTGGAGCGCCAATACGCCAAGGTCTTGGAGAGTGCCCGTGACCAGGAGGTCGCACTCCTTGACCTTGAAAAGAAAGCTCTCGGCGTTCAGCATGCCGAGGTCGGTGGGCGCCTCCTGGCCCGTTGGAAGTTCCCGGCCAACATCGTCAGCGCCGTGTGGTTTCACCACGACCCGGCGGCCGCCCAGCCCCATCAGGAACTGGCCGCCTACGTTTATCTGGGCAACGTCGTCGCCTACTCCATGGGCCACGGCTACGGGCACAGATCGTTTGCCATCGAGGGCCATCACGACGTCTTCGACATGATCGGAGTCAGTCCCGACATCCTCCCTCACATGATGGTTGAAACCTTCGCCAACCTGCAGCTCGTCCAGACTCTCTTCAGCGCCCGCTGAACGCACCATGCCCGCCCGACCTATCCGTGTTCTGATTGTCGACGATTCGGCGCTCGTCCGCCGCATTCTCACCGACAGCCTCGCGCACGATCCTGAAATCGAGGTGGTCGGCGTCGCCAGCGATCCCTACATGGCCCGCGACAAGATTCTCAGCCTCAACCCGGACGTCCTCACTCTCGACATCGAGATGCCGCGCATGGACGGCCTGAGTTTTCTGCGCCTCATCATGAAACACCGGCCGATGCCGGTCATCATCATCAGTTCGCTGACCGCCGCCGGCTCCTCCAAAGCCGTCGAGGCCCTGCACAGCGGCGCCGTGGACGTGATGGCCAAGCCCGCCGGCTCCTACTCCGCCCACGCGGACGGGCACGAACTGGCCTCCAAGATCAAGGCCGCCTTCCATGCCCGCGTCGGCGGCAGCTCCCCCACCTCAAACCTGCAGCGAACGGGCGACACGGCCCTCGTTCATCGTCCCCCAGCCCCGCCGTCCCTCTACAACAATTTCACCAAGCGGATCGCTCCGTCCTCGCGCTCGTTTTCCCCCGAACAAGTGATTCTGATTGGCGCCTCCACCGGCGGCACCGAGGCCTTGAAAACGATCCTGACGGGATTGTCCAGTTCCGTGCCGGGCATCTGCATTGTCCAGCACATTCCCGCCTACTTTTCGAGGGCCTTTGCCGACCGATTGAACGCCCTTTGCCAGATGGAGGTGCGCGAGGCGCAACGGGGGGACATCGTGCGACCGGGTCTGGCGCTGATCGCGCCGGGCGGCTTCCACATGCTCCTGCGTCGCGGCGCCAGCGGCTACTCGATCGAGTTGTCCGAGGGCCCCAAAGTGCATCACCAGCGCCCCGCCGTGGATGTGCTGTTCGACTCAGCCTGCAAGATCGGCGCGGCCGCCAGCAGCCTGGCGCTGTTGCTGACCGGCATGGGTGCCGACGGGGCCGAAGGCCTGCTGCATTTGAAGGAAGCTGGCGCGAGCACCGTGGCCCAGGATGAGGAATCCTGCGTGGTCTTCGGGATGCCTCGCGAGGCGATCAAGCGGGGCGCCGCTCAGAGGGTCCTTCCCCTCGATCAAATGGCGGGGTTTATCGAAAGTTACGCCGGGAGTGTCGCCCTCCGCGCCTGACACACCCCGGTCCGCTTCCCAAGGTTCTACCCCGGCGACGCCGGCAGGGAACCACCCCTTCCGATGGCCAGGCCGCGCCCCCCGGCCGCAAATTAATCATCCTTGCGAAACTCCACTTTCCCGCAGTTCTCCCAAGTGAAGACGATGCGTTCCGGACTGAGGATGGTGAGACGGCCCGGCACGAAGCACGGGTTCCGATATTCTTTTTCCGCCACCTGACCTTCCCCCTCGAGCGTCCGCAGATTCGCGCGGAACGTGACTTCCCCCCCGGGCACATGGTCATCGCCCGTGATCTTCACGGCTTCAATCTGGTCGCCGTTCTGGGTGATCTTGATGACCTGGTCGAAGTGCCCTCGGTAGTAGCCGATCCATTCCCCGGTGAGATTGAGCAACTGCGTCATAGCGTTCGGTCCGTTCTGATTGTTGCCAGACACCTGCCACACGCGCCGCTCGATCGCCAGCACGAGCCGGGTGGGAGTCCCTCGGCCGCGCAAGCCGGGGTTTCCCCGGGAGGGGGAACGCGAACCACCGCGCATTTTCTTGCCAGAGGTCCGGGTCCGCCTAGAGTCAGGCCGCGTTCGCGGGACCGGGTTGTGCCCCGTCGTCCTCAAAGCTCGAAACGATGAGGCTCCCCGCACCAACACGCGCTATGACCTCGGAACAATTGTTTGCCGCCATGCCCGTCGATCTGGCGATGGACATCTTGGATTTCGTCGCCGCCGAAGATCGGCCCCTTTACAAGACCGCGCTCGAGGCCGTGGCCCAGACCCGGAAGGTGCGCGGCGTGTTTCTTGCCCGCCAGCCCAAGGTCGAGCGACACAAAACCATG
>DATLZF010000655.1:0-3415 GCA_035574135.1 Candidatus Methylomirabilota bacterium | reverse complement strand
CCGTCAGCCCTCCGCCCACGGACTGCACGGCGGCGAGAAACCCTTCCGCTGCGGGCATCAGGGATCTTGCCGGCACGTAGAGGTCAAAGGCCGATTGGGCCCCTCGTGGGTGGCTCACGCAGTACATCTCACCCCAGTTCGGATGAACGAGGCGGACCGAGCCGAGCGGCTTCTCAGACGGCGCGAGGCCAGGCAACGCGGCCTGCACCACGTCGGCACTCCGGGGCCCATGCACCGCCAGCAGGCCGTAGTGCGGCGCCACGTCCGCCACCTGCACGTCATCGGCAATGATGTACTTCTCCAACCGCGCGGCCACCCGGGCACTGAGACCGGGCTCGAAATCCAGCAACAGTCCGCCCTCCAAACAAATCACGTTCAGATCGCTCTCCATCCGGCCCTTGGCGGTCACGAGCGCGGCGTAACAACCCTGGCCGGGGGCAAGGTCCTTCACGTTGTTGGTGACCTGGCCGTTCAAGAAGCGCAGCCGATCCGAGCCGGTGAGCCACAAGCGGCTGCGAAAGCTCAGGTCGATGAGGCCGGCGCTGCGCAACAGCGTGGCGTGTTCGGCACCGGCATCGCCGTAGTGCGCCACCGTTTCCGCCTCGCCCAGGGCGGCAAAGACCGCCCCATGCCGGGCATGAAACTCATGAAGCGGGAGCGAAATCATCCGGGGCGCAGAACGGAGCGGACGCGCACGTGGGCCGCCGGCGTCACTTCGGTGTGCGCCGGTGCACCTTGTGGATCGCGGCCTGGTCGGTGGGCTTGATCACCAGTTCATCGATGCACACATGGGGCGGACGGCTGGCCACCCAGACCAGCGTTTCGGCCACGTCCTCGGCCGTGAGCGGCTCCATGCCGTCATAGACCTTCTTGGCCCGGACCGCGTCGCCCTTGAACCGCACGAGGGAGAATTCCGTCTCGGCGAAACCCGGGTCGATGGTGCTGACACGCACGCCGGTGCCGCAGAGTTCCAGCCGGAGGGCCCTGGTGATCTGGAGTTCGCCCGCCTTGGCCGCGCAATAAGCCGAGCCCCCTTCGTAGGCGGTTCGACCTGCGATCGATCCGATGTTGAGGATGCTGGCCCCGGGGTTCTTCACCATCAGAGGCAGAAAGGCCCGGGTGACGCGCAGCACACCGAGCACATTGGTCTGCACCATGAACTCCCAATCCTCGTCCTTGCCCTCGGCCACGGTGTCGAGTCCTTTGGCGCCGCCCGCGTTGTTGATCAACACCGTCACGCGATCCGTAAAGCCCTGGCTCCACCGCGCGAAAGCCTCGACGCTGGGGGTCTGGCTCACGTCCAGCGGGTGCACGTGGGCGGCGGGCGCGCCCGCTTTGCGCGCTTGCGCGGCGACCTGTTCAAGGCGGTCCTGGCGCCGGGCACCCAGCAACAGCCGCGCCCCCTCGCGCGCAAAGGCCAGCGCCGCCGCCGCGCCAAACCCGCTCGAAGCTCCGGTGATGACGACCCATTGATCGGCAAGTCGTGATGGCATGGCGGAGGCAGAATAGAAGCCACGCACGATCCCTTGGCAACTCAGTATTGCGCCGCTCAGCCCCGGCGGCTTGCCTCAATCACCAGCACGCCGCCGCCACCGAAACCGTGCTGTTGTGGTGAGCCCCCTCAAACCAGGTAATGGCGGCTTCCCGTTGAACACCGGCACGCCCGCGTCGTCCGGCCGGATGGCATCCGGCGAACGGAAACATCGATTCTCGATGTCGGCCGCGGGAGGCGCTCGCCCGCTCCCAGCGCCGGAGCGGAGGCCGCGCCTCCGGCGCGCCGCGGCAACCGCCACCCCTGATCGCCATGGCACCGGGTGGGTTGACTTCGCTCCGGGCCGTCGATAGCCTCCCCTCCACTGAAACAAGAACCCAGGCACCCACATGCTCGCTGTCGTTGAAAAGCTGCTCATCCTTCAGGACCGCGACCGACACCTGCTCAGGGTGGAGGATGAACTGGCGCGCATGGGACCGGAACGGCAGGAGTTGAAAGCGAAGGCCGACGCCGCGCAGGCGGGCCTGGAGGCCGCAAAACTCAAGCTGCGCCAAATCGAGTCCGACCGGAAGAAACTCGAACTGGAAGTGGAAGCCAAGAAGCAGCTCATCGAGAAGTACTCCGTCCAGCAATTCCAGACCAAGAAGAACGAGGAGTACCGCGCCCTGACCCACGAGATTGAGACCTGCAAGCGGGACATCGTGAAGCTCGAAGATCAGCAACTGGAGCTGATGGAGCAGGCCGAAGTCGCCCAGAAAGGCGTGGACGCCGCCGCCAAGACAGCCGCCGAGGTGCGCAAGACGGTCGAAAGCCGCCTGGCGGATCTCGACGCCCGGGAAACGAACCTGCACAAGGAGCGGGCGGAACTTCAAAGCAACCGCGCCACTCTGGCCGAGGCTGTCGATGAAACGATCCGCAGCCGTTACGAGCGGCTGCTCAAGCACAAGGGCAGCACCGTGGTGGTGGGCATCCAGCACGGCGTTTGCGGGGGCTGCCACATGCGTCTGAGCCGCCAGACGGTGGTCACGTGCCAGGCTGAGCAGGAGATCGTCAACTGCCCCAACTGCGGTCGCATCCTCTATTACACCCGGGACATGGATCTGGCCGTGGCCGAATAAGTGGGCGGGCGGCGCCCGCGACCCGAACGCCCGGGCCTCCTTGTCGGAGACTACAGGAGACTCGTCGAGTCTCCGTCCAGAAACAGCGTGGCATGCGGCTGCCGGCGGAGGATGGACGCCGGGCAGGCCGGGCTGACTGGTCCCCGGAGGGCATCGCGCACCGCCCGGGCTTTGCGCTTTTCCGGGGCCACACAGAGGATTCTCTCCGCCCGACAGAGGGCGGGAATGGTCAGGGTGATGGCGTAGGCCGGTACGGCATCCACGCTTGGAAAGTGGCCTTCGCCCACCTGTTGCTGACGGCAGGCGAGGTCGAGCTGCACGATCTTTACCAGGCGCTTGTCTGCGAAATCCGCCACCGGGGGATCGTTGAAGGCCAGGTGGCCGTTCTCGCCGATACCGAGGCAGCACAGGTCGATGGGTTGGGCTTCCAACAGGCGCGCGTAGCGTTCGCACTCATCGATCGGTTGCAGGGCGTCGCCTTCGATGTAGTGAAAGGCGCGCAGGTTCAACCGGCTGGCGATGCGTTCCCGCATGTAGCGGCGGAAGGAGGCGGGGTGGTCCCCCGGCAGGCCCAGGTATTCGTCCATGTGAAACGCCGTCACCCGCGACCAGTCCACACCCCCGAGCTGGACCAGGGTGTCGAGAAACCGGATCTGGGAGTTGCCGGTGGCGAGGATCACGGCCGCCGAACCCCGGCGGGCGAGCACGGAAGCCAGGTGAGCCCGGGCCAGTTCCGCCACCGCTCGGGCCAGAGAATCGGCATCGGCCAGCACGCGCACATCCAGCTCATCGACCTTGAACTGCT
>DATLZF010000654.1:0-4813 GCA_035574135.1 Candidatus Methylomirabilota bacterium | reverse complement strand
CACCACCCGGCGGTGGACTTCCGGATCCGTGATGACGCCGGCACCGCGATCGGCCTCGGCCTTGCCGGCCTCAAACTGGGGCTTGACCAGCGCGAGGACTTTACCGAAGGGCCGCAACAAGGCAACAGCGGGAGGAAGAATCATGCGCAGCGAAATGAAGGAGCAGTCGATCACCACCAGATCCACCGGGCTGAACGGTACCGGGAAATGGGCCGGCGTCAGATGCCGCGCGTTGGTGCGCTCCATCACCACCACCCGGGGGTCTTGCCGGAGTTTCCACGCCAGTTGACCGTGGCCCACGTCCACGGCAAACACCCGCGCCGCGCCGCGCTGCAACAGGCAGTCCGTAAAACCGCCCGTCGAAGCGCCCAGATCAATCACCGTCCATCCGGTCACATCGACGGCAAACTCATTCAAGGCGCGCTCCAACTTGAGGCCGCCGCGACTCACGAACTTCTCGCCGCCCTGCACCGTCAGCACATCCGAGGGCTGGACCGGGTCGCTGGGCTTGCAAGCCGGACGTTCGTTGATGCGCACCGTCCCGGCCATGACAGCGCGGCGGGCCTTCTCCCGCGTTTCGCAAAGTCCGCGCTCGACGAGAGCGATGTCCAGCCGTTGTGCCACGCGCGGAGTGTGCGACGACAACCGGCGCGTCGAAAGCGGAATCTCGCCTTCTTAGGAGCCGAGGAGTCCGGCGACGAGGGGCCCGGACGTCGGTGGCCCGGCCGGGCGATGGGGCCACTGGCCAGCCCCGGGCGGCATCACCCGTGCCGGCTCTGTGCGGTGCGGAAGGTGTGAAGGAAGAGGTCGTTGTCCGCCACGGCCTTCTGAATCAGTTGAATCAACAGAAACATCTCCGAGGGGTTGACCACCGCGTGGACGCACTGTTGGAAGGCCTGAAGCGGATTGAAGGTGGAAAAGGAGAAGCCAAAAAGAATGAAGACGGCGTGCCGGCGCAAACTCATCTGCATGCGCTGAATGACATGCAGGCTTTCGTTCTCCTCCGGCACGGTGGCGGCGAAAAGTTCCTCAAGGATGACCACTTGATAGGCTACTTGGGCAAAGCGGTGGATGAACTCACCATGGTTGACGGCGATATGCACCTTGTAGCCCAACTGATCCAGGGCTGCCTTGGCAGTCTCCTGCAACTCCGGCGTGCTCAGGCCAATCAAGGCCGGCTTGTCATCGGGTGTCAGAAAGTCGAATTCGACGGACATGCGTTGCGTGCGTTACTTGAGTTTGAGGCCGGTCGGCAGCGGCGGCATCTTGTGGCCGCCCTCGGCAGACGGTGCCGCCGCCATGCGCAATTCCGTGAGCGGCGATGTGACGTCGCCGCGGGACTTCTTGATCTGGTCAATGCCCCGGCTGACCACGCCGCGCTTGCTGGCGAAGTGGACCGCCGTTTCCTCGGTGATGATGCCAGCCTTGTAGGCTTCGAGGCAGGCCATGTCGAAGGTCCGCCAACCGAAGGTGGCGCTGGCCTCGATGATTTCGTAGAAACTCTTCCCCTCACTTTCTCCGAGCATGATGCTCTCCTTCGTGCGGAGATTGGCCCCCATGACTTCGATGAGCGGATAGCGGCCGCCCGTCACCTTCGGGGCCAGGCGCTGGCCGATCACCCAACGCAAGGAGTCGGCCAAACGATAGCGAATCTGTTCCTGTTCCTCGGGCTCGAACATGCCGAGGATGCGGTTGATCGTCTGGCCCGCGTCGATCGTGTGGAGGGTGCTGAAGACGAGGTGGCCCGTCTCACCCGCGCTGAGGGCGATTTCCACCGTGGCACGATCGCGCATCTCACCCACCAGAATGACTTTGGGCGCCTGGCGCAACGCCGCGCGCAAACCCGTGGGGAAGGAGTCGAAGTCCGTACCCAGTTCGCGCTGGTTGATGGTCGCTTTCTTCTGCGTATAAACGAATTCGATCGGATCTTCGAGTGTGACAATGTGGATGGCCGAGGTGCGGTTGATCTCTTCGAGCAAGGCCGCCAGCGTCGTGGATTTGCCTGAGCCAGTGGCACCGGTGACGAGCACCAGCCCGGTTTTCTCCTTTGCGGCGCTCAAGATGATGTCGGGCAGCTTGAGCTCCTCCAGGCTGGGGATCTGAGCGTTGAGTTTGCGCAGAACAATGGAGTAGCAACCGCGCTGCGCAAAGATGTTCACGCGGAAACGGGCTCGATCCGCCAGGGTATACGAGGCGTCGCAACTGCCAGTGCGCAGAAGGTCCTGGGTGAGCCGCTGGCTGCCAGCGATGATGTTCAACGCGATCATCTCGGTCTGGAATGGCGTCAGACGCTCGATGACCGGATTGACCGGCACGGAGTTGAGCACCCCTGCCACTTCCGCCTGAAAGGGCCGGTCCACCGTGATGATGATGTCCGACACGTCCTTGTGGAAGTCGAGCAACGTGTTGAGAATGTGGTCGAGCTCGTTGCGACGCATCAGTTCTTACTTCGGTGGTTGGCCGATCGTGCTTGAGACAACGCCCACGGTCGGAGTAGATCGGTTCACGCCTCGTCGTCGAGCGGCGGGGTCGTCAGAAACGGTCTGAATTTTTTCTTGTCGAGGCATTTGTCGTAGGCCTCTTCGGGCGAAATGCGCTTCATGCGGAGGTGTTCCATAATGGCATCGTCCAGCGGTTGATTGCCGAGTTTTTTGCCCACCTGGATGAAGCCGGGGAGCTGGTGCGTCTTGCCCTCGCGGACGAGATTGGCCACGGCCGTGGTGAACACCATGATCTCGAGCGCGGCCACGCGCCCTTTTTTATCCACCCGCTTGAAAAGGTTCTGCGCCACCACGCCCTTCAGCGACTCCGACAGGGTCGCCCGAATCTTGTTCTGCTGCTCGGAGGGAAACACGTCGATGATACGATCCACGGTCTTGGCCGCGCTCTGCGTGTGCAACGTCCCGAAGACCAGATGGCCGGTGCTGGCCGCCGTGATGGCCAGTTCGATCGTCTCCAAATCGCGCATTTCACCGACCAGGATGATGTCCGGATCCTCGCGCAACGCTCCGCGCAACGCGGATGCGAACGACTGCGTGTGCACGCCGACCTCGCGATGGTTGACCAGGCAGCCCTTGCTCTCGTGCACGAACTCGATCGGGTCCTCCACGGTAATGATGTGATCCTTGCGGGTCCTGTTGGCGTAATCGATCATTGCCGCCAGCGTGGTGGACTTGCCCGAACCGGTCGGCCCTGTCACCAGCACCAGCCCCTTGTGGAGCATGGCGAATTTTTTCAGCACCGGCGGCAGAGGCGCATCGAGCTTCTCAAAATCCTCGAACGAAAGAACCTTGGACGGAATCTGCCGGAACACGGCCGCGATCCCGTTCCTCTGGTTGAAAAAGTTGGCCCGGAACCGTGAGACGGTCGGAATCTCGTATCCGAAATCGACGTCACCCGTTTCCTCAAACTGTTTGATCTTGTACTCGGGCGCAATCTCGTAGAGCATGGCCTTCAGCGAATCATTCTCCAGCGGCGGGTAGTCCACTCGCTGCAGTTCGCCGCTGATACGGAGAATGGGCGGATTGCCGGTCGAGAGATGGAGGTCGGACGCCTTCTGCTCAAACATCAGGTTGAAGAATGCATCAATTTTGGCCATACCGACTTCGGTTCAGCAAAACCGATACCGCACCCGACACAAACTGATACCGTGCCCAGTCTGAACGAGATAATTCGGCAGGAGATCCATCGGGAGGGGGCCATCCCTTTCCACCGGTTCATGGAACTGGCCCTTTACTGTCCAGAACTGGGATACTACGAGCGATGCCGCATCGGCCGAGAGGGCGACTTCTACACAAGCGTCAGCACCGGAACGCTTTTTGGCGCCCTTCTCGCCCACCAGTTCACCCGCTGGCTGGAGGCCCATCCGAGCGGCGTGGTCACCATCGTGGAAGCCGGCAGCCACGACGGGATTTTGGCCCGGGACATTTTGAAGTGGCTTTCCTTGAACCGCCCGGACCTGTTCGCCCGGCTGAAGTATTCCATCCTCGAACCCTCCTCGCGCCGCCGTGCCTGGCAGGAGCAAACCCTGAACGAATTTGCCGGCCAGGTCGGCTGGTTTGCCGACTGGGAGGCACTGCGCTCACGCCGGATCGTCGGGGTCATTTTCTCCAACGAGCTGCTTGATGCTTTTCCCCTGCGCCGATTCGGCTGGGACGCCGCAGCGCGCCGATGGTTCGAGTGGGGAGTGCGGGCCGATGAAAACGGATTGGCTTGGACACGAATGCCGCTGACCGCGGCCGAATGGCAGGCAACCCTCACCGATACGGGGATCGACTTGCCTCCTGAACTCTGCGGCATCCTCCCCGATGGATACACCGTTGAAGTTGCGCCCGGCGCGGGCCAATGGTGGCGACAGGCGGCCGAAGCGCTGGAGTCCGGCCACCTCGTCACCTTTGACTACGGCTTCACGGGTGGGGACTTCATCCGCCCCGAACGCCTGCACGGTACCCTGCGTGCCTACCACCATCACTCGCTCGTCGCCAATCCCCTCGCGGAGCCCGGAGAGGCGGACCTCACCGCCCATGTCAACTTCACACAGCTTCAGCGCGCCGGCGAAGCGGCGGGGTTGCGGACGGAACGGCTGGAGTCCCAAGCGGCCTTCCTGACGCGCATTGTCCGTGACACGATGATCGCAACGAGCACGACATGGACGCCAAGCGAACGGCGGCAGTTTCAAGCCCTCACCCACCCCGATCACCTCGGTCGGGCGTTTCAAGTGCTCGTCCAGTCACGGGCAGTGCCGACTCCGGTTATCGCGCCAGAGGCACGGGCCGGGGCGCGGCCTCCACCATCGTCAGCGCCTCCTCGATGA
>DATLZF010000653.1:0-5028 GCA_035574135.1 Candidatus Methylomirabilota bacterium | reverse complement strand
AGGCTTCCTTCGGATAGGTCGTGCCGGTGGCCACCAAGCCGAGTTTGTGGAAGACGCCCGCCGCTCTGTGCGCCGGTCTGGCAGCCGGTTATGGTCACAACTTTGGCGGCCACTGGACCTCGCCCAGTTCGGTGGGCAGTTGCGTTGGGTTCACCGGATAAATCAGCGACAGGTCAACGCCGGTGGACTTCGAACCTTGGAGAAACTCCAACTCCTCGGGCGCGCCGACGATGAGCCAGAGCACCTCGGCGTCGGTGTCGTTGAACACCTGACGCAACTGGTTCGGCCCGACCAGCACGTCGCCGTAACGCGGCACGGTCAACGTTGCATCGCCCACGCGCATCCGCCCCGTGCCCTCCAGCACGAAATAGAACTCCTCCTGCCGGATGTGCTTGTGCAGCGTGTTGGCGCTTTTGGGCGGCAGCCGCCACAGCCGCGCGGCGAGGTTTTCGCTGCCCGTGCGCTCCAGATAATCCGCGTTTGGGATCTTCATCAGGTTGGACGGCCGCCAGTGCAGGTCGTCGGGCGTGATGAGGTGGTAGCCCTGGATTGGTTTCATGGGCGGCATTCAGGGCGAAGATGGGCCACAAGCCAACGCCAAACTCATCGATCACAGATCTCCCGGCAGCCTGGCTCAAGCGCTGCCTTGCCGGCATGGCGAGGCTGGCCGCGCCCGGTCCGACTCTGCGCAGCAGTCGTTCCCGCAGCAGTCCTGCGCCGGTTTGCGCGCGGTGATGTCGGCGGAGGCGACGTAATCGCCCGCCCGCGCGCCAGGCATCCAATCGTTGATGAAGGCGCGGCTGGATTCCTTCACGACCACGCGCACGTCCGCAAAGCCGGCCGCTTGCAACATTGCCTCGACTTCGGCCACCGAAGCCGCGCCGGTCACGCAGCCGGTGTAGGCGGCAAAGTCGGTCCTGAGTGTCGCCGGGATCGGCTCAAGGGCGACGATGTCCGAGACCGCCAGTCGTCCGCCGGGCTTCAAGACGCGAAACGCCTCGGTGGGAAAAAGGACGCAGGAATTCTCGCCTTTAACCCCAGCGATCCCTTCGGGCCCGGCCCGCATTGACCATCGCCTCGACACTGGCGGCGTTTCCTGAAACCATCCGCGCCCCATGAAGCAGAGCAAGCAATGCATCGTCACGCTCGATCTCGAAGGCGTGATCGTTCCGGAGATCTGGATCGCCGTGGCCGAGAAGACCGGCATCCCGGAGTTGCGCCGCACGACTCGCGACGAGCCGGACTATGACAAACTCATGCGCGGGCGGCTGCAAATCCTCGACCGCCACGGGCTGAAACTCTCCGACATCCAGACAGTGATCGGCACGCTCCTACCGCTGCCGGGGGGCCGGGAGTTTCTCGATGCGCTCCGGGCGATGACGCAAGTGATCATCCTGTCCGACACGTTCGAGCAGTTTGCCCAGCCGCTCATGCGGCAGTTGGGCTGGCCCACGCTGCTCTGCCACCGGCTCGTGGTGGAGAACGACCGCATTGCCGGCTATCAGATTCGCATTCCCGAGCAGAAGCAAAAGGCCGTGGCCGCGCTCAAGCAGTTGAATTATCGCGTCATCTCGGCCGGCGATTCCTTCAACGACACCGCCATGCTGGCCGAGGCGGACGTTGGGTTTCTCTTCCACGCCCCGGAGAACATCAAGCGGCAGTTCCCTCAGTTCCGGGCGGTGGACGATTACAGCGAGTTGCTGGCACTGATCGAGGAGCAATTGCGGTAGCGTGTCGCTACCCCGCCCCGGGCGCGACGAACCGCGCCCGTGCGGCAGGCTGGAGGCATCCGGTCCAACCGCCCCGTTCGGTCAACGCGAGCTCGCCGCGGGGGCGGCGCAAGGGCGCGACGAACCGCCGCCGGAGCCACTGCGCTCCCCATCACTTCGACCGTATCGTTCCGCACAAGTGCGAAGCGGTGCCGCTCCATCCTGGCGGAAGAGCGCGCGGGTGGCGGGGCCGCTCAGCGCCAATGGCCCAGAGGATCGTCGGGCACGGTCCAGGTTTCCGGATGGATCAAATACACCGTGCGTCCGGAACGCTGCCAGGCCTGCTCCAGCCGAACGCGCGGCCGCACACGCCGGACGGACTGCCCCGTGCGCGGGTCCGCCCAAGGATCGTTGAGCACCGGGGCGCCCTCCGCCGTAAAGCCAACGCAGACGATGAGGTGCCCCGTGCTCGCGCCTGCGGCTCCGCTGTTCAACACTCCGGGCACGACGGACACGATCACTGGCACCCCCGCCGCCACCCATCGCTCGATTTCTTCCACGGCTTCGAGCCGCGTCACGTAAGCTCGCATCCCCGGCAAGGCCCCGGCGAAGGCGGTGTTGAATGGCCAGTTACCCGTTCCCGGCCAGTTCGGATCGTGCACGCCCCGGGCCACCTCGGGCACTGGCACATCGAGATCCGGCCGGCCGAGCACGTGTGCCCAGTACGCCAACACCATCGAGACGGCCGTGGGGCTGCACCATCCGCTTCCCTCGGCATGGGAAAGCTGCGAACGCTGGGGAACGTCCAGAATGGTGCCCCAGGCATTGGTCCAAACGGGCAGTCGTCGTGGAGCCGTCGTGCGGTCCGCCAGCGAGAGGCCGAGAAACTTCAACGGGAGCTGATCCGGCACCGGATGCCCCTCGAAGGGCTGCACCGTCAGTCTCAAACGAAACCGCCGCGCCGGCCGCCGCAGCACCAGGGTGTCCGTTTGCACTTCACCGCAAGCATCGCGCTGGCCGTTGACGCTGTGCCGCGGATGCCGCGTGGGATCGGGCGACCATAGGCCCAAGGTGTAGGCGCGGTCGGGTCCGGTGGTGGTGGGCAGGAGCGCCTCGATCTTCAAGCCGGCGGGGCGGGCTGGCGCGGCATTCCACGAAACCACCAGTTCATTCCACGGCGCCGGCGTCTCGAACGGGGGCGAAAGGAAAACGCAATGGCCCGACGGCCCCTCGCCGACCTGGCGGAACTCGGAAAAGTTGGTCACCGCGATGAACTGGCTGGCCCGCGGGGCAGGGGAGCGAGGCGGACCGGCCACGTGGCAGCCGGCCACCAGTCCCAGCAACCCGACCAGCAGAAGGAGACCGGAGATTCGGCAACCCCGGATCGGCCAATGCGACCTGCCGATGACGGCGCGTTTGCTCACGCCGGCCGAGCCGGTTTCCGAGTGGGGTGAGGCGAAGTCAGATTGGACTCGTGGAGACATAACGTCACCGTCGGGCGAGTATCGTTGACCGACGCCGAGGAAAACAAAAGCCCGGAAACCGACTACGGATTGCGGCGCGAATCGGGGCGAAAACATCGCTGGGGCGCGCGAAAAGAATTGTCCGTGTCCGTGAATCCCGGCAAGCTCCCCGCTCGTTTTATGCAGCAGATCGGCATTGGCATCGTCGGTGGCGGCACGGTGGGCGGAGGGGTGTTTCAAGCCCTCCAGCGCAACGGGGCCCTCATGGCGTCGCGCCTCGGCCTGCGGTTGCAGGTCGTGCAGATGGCGGTGCGGGATCCCGCCCGCCAGAGATCGGTACCGATACCGGCCTGTCTTCTCACGACGGATTGGCAGAGCCTCGTGGCTCACCCGCAGATCCACGTGGTGGTGGAATTGATGGGCGGCACCACCACGGCGCGATCCGTGGTCACGCAGGCGCTCAAGCTCGGCAAGCCCGTGGTCACCGCCAACAAGGCGCTGTTGTCCGCTCACGGCGAGGAACTCTTCGAGACGGCCCAACGCCACGGCACGAATCTCTATTACGAAGCCAGTGTGGCCGGTGGCATTCCCATCATCAAGGTCCTGCGCGAGGGCTTGATCGGAAACCGCATCACCCGCCTCTACGGCATCGTCAACGGCACCTGCAACTACATCCTGTCCCGGATGAAGACCGAGCGGGCCAGCTTCGCCGATGTGCTGGCGGATGCGCAGCGACTCGGCTACGCGGAGGCCGAGCCGTCGCTGGACGTGGATGGCCACGATGCCGCCCACAAGATTGGCATCCTGGCCTCGCTGGCACACGGCTTTTGGGTGAACCCGCGCGACATCTACGTCGAGGGCATCCGGCATATCAGCGCGCTGGACATTCAGTTCGCGGAGCGAATGGGCTACACGATCAAATTGCTTGGCATCGTCAAGCGCAGCGAGGCGCAGGCGGGCCGGGGGCGGCCTGTGTGTCCCTCCGTGCAGGTTTCGGTCTATCCCACCTTGGTGCCCAACTCGCACGTGCTGGCCAGCGTCAACGACGTCTTCAACGCCATCTACGTCCGCGGCGACGTGGTGGGAGACACGCTATATTACGGGCGCGGCGCGGGCCAGGACGCCACCGCAAGCGCCGTGTTGAGCGATCTGGCGGACGCGGCGCTCGACCTGAAGCATGGCAGCCAGAATCGGGTGCCGCCCTTTGTACCGCACGAACGGGACGGCTCGGTGCGGCCGATGGCCGAGGCTGTCTGCCGCTATTACCTTCGGTTGAACGTGGTGGATCGTCCGGGTACGCTCGCGCAGGTCGCGGCCATTCTCGCCCGCGCCCGCATTGGCATCTCATCGGTCATGCAGCCCGAGGGGCATGAGGGCGAAAGCGTCCCGCTCATCTTCATGATCCACGACGCCTCGAATGCAGCCATGACGGGCGCGCTCAAGCGCATCGGTCGGCTCAAGGTCGTCAAGTCGCCGCCGGTCATGATCCGTGTGGAGGATTTTCAATGAACGCTAACCCTGTCTTCGGCCCCGGGATCTGCGGCGGCTCCGAGCCTGTGCGCGTGCGCTGCGCCCGCCTGACCGCGTCGGGACTCAGGGCGGTTTCGGCATGCCAGCGCTTGGGCGCCTGGAAGGACCATCCTAGCTGGCACACCGGTTTCCATTCTGCTCAATGATGAATCCGACCCCCGTCTCCCCCGGTGCCGCAGCCTCCTGGCGCGGCGTCATTCACCGTTACGCCGAACATCTGCCGGTGAGCGCGGCCACCCCGGTGATTACGTTGCTGGAGGGCAACACACCGCTGGTGCCCGCACCGCGCTTCGTCGAGGCCATTGGCGGGAAGTTTCATCTCTTCC
>DATLZF010000652.1:0-5621 GCA_035574135.1 Candidatus Methylomirabilota bacterium | reverse complement strand
GGCTCCGAGCGCGAAGGGGCGCTTGACCAGGTTGCCGTGGCGGGCGAGCAGATCAATGGCCTCGTCCTCGGTCAGCTCGGGCAGACGATCCTTTAGCTTCATGGCGCGGTAATCCTGGCCCGAGGTGTTGAACAGCCGGCGGAGGTCGCCGCCCACCGAGCGGAGCATCCGCCGCAGTTCGGCCTTCGTGGGGGGGTGATCGCGGATCGGAACTTCGACGTGGGCGATGCCGTGCGTGGCGAGGAAGCGCAGGGCTTTGCGGCAGGTGTCGCAGTTGCGATAGACGTAAACACGGAGCGGAGCGGGCATGCCGTGTTTGTAGCGCTGCTGGGCGCGGGCGCAAGCGCGGGGCTTGCGTTGGGATCGGGAGATTTGCCTTTACGGGCATTCGGCCGCGTCGTCCCGGCACCGGCTGCTTTGGGCCTCAAGCCTCCCTCCGAACCGCCGATAGAGCGAAACATTGGGTTGCCAGAGCCAGCGGGCACCCGGTAAAAGTCGCAGGCTCGCTATGGGCAAAGCGTTGATCATCGCAGAGAAGCCATCCGTCGCCAGCGACATCGCCAAGGCGCTCGGTGGCTTCACCAAACACGAGGATTACTACGAGAGCGACCAATACGTCCTCTCGTCGGCCATTGGCCATTTGCTCGAGCTGGCGTGCCCGGAGCAGTTCGAGGTCAAGAAGGGAAAGTGGACCTTCAACGCGCTGCCAATGATCCCGCCCCATTTCGACCTCAAGCCCATCGAAAAGACGGAAAGCCGGCTCAGGCTCCTCACCCGCCTGATCAAACGCAAGGATGTCGATCTGCTCATCAACGCCTGCGATGCCGGCCGCGAGGGCGAACTGATCTTCCGCAACATCGTCCAGCACACCGGGGCCCGGCAGCCCATCCGACGGCTCTGGCTGCAATCCATGACGCCGGCGGCCATTCGCGAAGGCTTCGCCGCGCTGCGCACCGACGAGGAAATGCGGCCGCTGGCCGATGCCTCGCTCTGCCGGTCGGAGGCCGACTGGCTGGTGGGCATCAACGGCACCCGTGCCATGACGGCCTTCAACTCGAAGCTGGGCGGCTTCCAGCTTACCACCGTCGGCCGGGTGCAGACGCCCACGCTCACCATCCTCGTGGAGCGGGAGGAGAAGATCAAAAAGTTCGTCCCGCGAAAGTATTGGGAGATCGTCGCAACTTTTCAGGCGGCCGGGGGGACATACACAGGACGATGGTTTGACGAGACATTCGCGCGCGACAAGGACAAGGATCGCAAGGATGCCGACACGGACATCAAGGCGGAGCGAGTGTGGGACATCGCCCGGGCCGAGGCCATCCGCGCCAAGTGCTTGGGCCAGCCCGGTGTCGTCACCGAGGAAAGCAAGCCCACCACGTCGCTCTCCCCGCTGCTCTACGACCTGACCAGCCTTCAGCGTGAGGCCAACAGCCGCTTCGGCTTCTCCGCCAAGAACACGCTCGGTCTGGCCCAGGCGCTCTACGAGAAGCACAAGGTGCTGACCTATCCGCGAACCGATTCCCGTGCGTTGCCCGAGGATTACATCGGCACGGTGAAGCAGACGCTCGGCATGCTGGAGGGCACCGCCTACCGGCAGTTTGCCGGAGAGATTTTGGCCAATGACTGGGTTCGGCCCGACAACAAGCGCATCTTCAACAACGCGAAAGTCTCCGATCACTTCGCCATCATCCCCACCGCGCTCCCGCCCAAACACCTGAGCGAGCCGGAGCAGAAGCTTTACGACCTGGTGACGAAGCGATTCCTCGCCGTTTTCTATCCGGCCGCCGAGTTCCTCGTCACCACCCGCATCACCCGCGTCGCCCGGGAGCCGTTCAAGAGCGAAGGCAAGGTGATGCTGAAGGCGGGATGGATGGCGGTGTATGGGCGCGAGGTCGAGGACGACGCCACGCCGAATCTGGCACCCGTGCAGCCGGGTGAGACGGTCCACACGCGCGAGGTCGAGGTCAAGGCCAGCGAAACCAAGCCGCCGCCGCGTTTCACCGAAGCCACGCTGCTCAGCGCGATGGAAGGCGCCGGCAAGCTGGTCGAGGACGAGGAACTGCGCGCCGCCATGAAAGAGCGGGGCCTGGGCACGCCGGCCACCCGCGCGGCGATCATCGAGGGTTTGATCCAGGAAAAGTATGTGCACCGCCTGCACAAGGAACTGCAGCCCACGGCCAAAGCGTTTTCCCTCATCAGCCTGCTCCGCGGCCTCGACATTCCCGAACTGTGCAAACCCGAGCTGACCGGCGAGTGGGAGCACAAGCTGCGGCTCATGGCGCGCGGCCAGATGCAGCGCGCCGAGTTCATGCGCGAGATCGCCGACATGACCCGCCACATCGTCGAGCGCGCCAAGGGCTACGAGAGCGACACCGTGCCCGGCGATTTCGGCGAGCTGAAGTCGCCCTGCCCGAAGTGCGGCAGCGTCATCAAGGAGACCTATCGCAAGTTCCAGTGCACGAACACCGGCTGCGACTTCTTTTTGTGGAAGAGCGCGGCGGGCCGGTTGTTCGAGGCGCACGAGATCGACGAGTTAATCGCAAAGAAGCAGGTGGGGCCGCTGCAGGGCTTTCGCAGCAAACAGGGCTTTCCCTTCGCCGCCGTCATCAAACTCACGCCCGAGTTCAAGGCCGAGTTCGACTTCGGGAACGACAAGGATGCCGAGGGTGCCCCGGCCGAGGTGGATTTCACGGGCAAGGAACCGGTGGGCCTCTGCCCGAAGTGCAAGTCCCGCGTGTTCGAGAACGGCATGAGCTACGTCTGCGAGAAGGCGGTGGGCGCCGCGCGCAGTTGCGACTTCCGCTCCGGCGCCATCATCCTGCAACAACCCGTGGACCGCGCCCAGATGGCCAAACTGCTGACCGAGGGCCGGACCGACCTGTTGACGAAGTTCATCTCTAAGAAGAACGGCCGGCCGTTCAAGGCGTTCCTCGTCCTGGGCAAGGATGGCAAGATCGGCTTCGAGTTCGAGGCCCGCGCGCCCAAAGGCAGGGCGGGGGACGACAAGACCACCAAATCCAAAGGGCCCGCTCCGAAGCTCGACTTCACCGGTCAGGAGCCGCTGGGCACGTGCCCCATGTGCCAGGCGCGTGTCTTTGAGAGCGAGACGGACTACCTCTGTGAGAAATCGCAGGCTGCCAGCAAGCCCTGCAAATTCAAGACCGGCAAAACCATCCTGCAACAACCGGTCGATCGCGCTCAGGTGATCAAGCTCCTCACCACCGGGCGGACGGATCTCCTGCCCGGTTTCGTCTCCGGTAAGACGGGCCGCCCCTTCGCCGCGTATCTCGTGCTGGGCGAGGACAAGAAGGTGACCTTCGAGTTCCCGCCGCGCGAGGGCGAAGGTCCCGGCGGTTGAACCCGCGCGCTTCTCTCATGGCCGAGCCTGCCCATGCTTCGTTGGCCGGCGATGTCTGGATTGACCGCTTTCTCGATCATCTCCGCGCGGATCGGGGTGCGTCACCCTTCACGCATCGGAATTACGGCCACGCTTTGAACGAGTTCTTCCGCTGGCACGAGGCCGAGCGTGGTCAGGTGCCCGCCTGGGCCGCCTTGCAGCGCGACGATTTCCGGGCCTACCTTCGTTTTCTGGGGCGCCAGCACAAGAGCCGCGCCGGCATCCAACTGCGCTTTAGCGCACTGCGATCGTTTTACAAGTTTCTCATCCGCCGCGGAGTGCTGGAGTCCTCGCCCATCAGGAATCTGGCGCTGCCCCGGCGGGAAAAGCGTCTGCCGCGATTCCTGACCCGGGAGCAGATGGAAGACCTGCTCCAGGCACCGCTTCGGCTCCTGAGCGGCGAGTCCGCGCCGGCGGCGGAGCCAAAGCGCGGCCGGCCGGTCGAGCCGGCTGTGCCGTACCGCGATCACGCCATCATCGAGACGATTTACTCCTGCGGCCTGCGGATCAGTGAACTTTGCGGTCTGCGCGTCGAGGACATTGACTGGGCCAACCAGTCCGTCCGTGTGCGGGGCAAGGGGCGCAAAGAGCGCCTGGTGCCCATTGGCCGGCCCGCCCTGGTGGCCATCGAGGCGTATTGGCAGCGTTTGCCGGCGCCGCCGGCTCCGTCGGAGCCGGTCTTCCTTGGCTCGGCGCGGTCACGTCGGCCCCTGAGCAAGCGCACGTTGCAAGCGCGGCTGAAGCACTACCTCCGCCTCGCCCATCTCGATCCGGCGCTGACCCCGCACAAGCTGCGCCACAGCTATGCCACGCATCTGCTCGATGCCGGCGCTGATCTGCGCAGTGTGCAGGAACTGCTCGGGCACGCCCACCTCGTCACCACCCAGGTCTATACCCACGTCACCACCGAACGTCTGAAGCGTGCCTACGACCAGGCGCATCCCCGCGCTTGAGGTCAATGCCGTCCGCGCCGGGCAGCCTGGAGCAGCACGTCCGGAGTCATGGCAGCAGGTGAATGCGGTAGAGCCGCGAGGTGCCGCCGGCGACGGGGGCCAGCACCGTGGTGACGGGACCGGCGCTACGAACCGCCTCGACCCCCGGGACCGGCTCCCAGTCCGTGTGGGCGCCCAGAGGGCTCGACTCCAGGCCGTAGGTGCGGCCCGCGGCGCCGGTGAACTGGATTTCGACACCGGCATCGACGGTTCGGATGGAAGTAATGAGCGGCACTGCGGCGACGTCCTCGGCCTCCGTGATGACGGCGACTCCTTCGTTATCGACGAGAAGCGCATTCTGCGCGTTCCGCACGACCAGGGAGAATCGTTCGTTGGCCTCTGGTGTCGAGTCGGCCACCAGGCGGACCGTGATCGTCCGGTGCGTTTCTCCCGGCGCAAAGGTCAGCCGCCCGGACACCGGCAGGTAGTCGGCCAGCGCCGTTGCGGTGCTGTCGAGGGTGGCGTAGTCCGCCTCGACCACGAGCGCACTCGGTCCGGAGAGCCGCACTTCGAACTCCGCGGTCCCGCCCGCTTCGGTGACGATGACATCGCTTACGAAGAGATCGGGGGGTGCGACGGGATCACGTCTTTCCGGGCTGAACTCGCTCGTGTCGCCGGTCGCAAGGTCGAGCGCGAGCGCGGTGAAGTACTCGAAGCGCATCGAGCCCGGAACTGAAAACGAGAACGGGGCTCGGCCAAAGGCGTCCGTGGTGACCTGCAGGGCGCGCAAGAAGCTCTGGCCCTCTTCGAAACTGAGCGGCTCGGAGCGGCTGTTGCGATGCAACTCGATCTGGTAGGTCCGGAGCGGCCGGCTATTCAGTTCGCCGGTGACGTGGACGACACCGGTGCGCAGGCTCACGTCGGCCAGCACGGGATGGTTCTGCAAGCCGTTCGGTCCCACGTCGGAGTCGAGGGCATCGTTGGGTGTCAGCGTCCCGGCAGATTCACCAGTGGCGAGCAGGTCCACGCCGAGGAGCGCATGAGCCCAAATGGAGTTGGTGGTAAGGCGATTGGCCAGGCCGGCAAGCACGAGGATGCCGTTGCCGCCGTTGTAGGCGATGCGGTTGTAAGCCACGCGATTCGTGCTGGACCGGATGACGACTCCGTGGCCGCCGTTGGGAGCCGGGCGGAAGCCAGTGAGGTCGGTGCCGATCCAGTTGTCGCGCAGCACGGTGCCGGGCGCGAAAATCTCGACGCCGTGAGCCGCGTTGCCGGAGACGATGTTGCCGACC
>DATLZF010000651.1:0-2837 GCA_035574135.1 Candidatus Methylomirabilota bacterium | reverse complement strand
CGGCGGTGGTGCTGCGCAGCGGCAAGCCGCCCGGCAATGACGAGCAAACTCAGCGGGCGCTGGAGCGGGACACGCTGTACCGGCTCTTCCTCATTCAAAAGATGAAGGAGTTGGACATCCAGCCAAGCGCCAAGGCCGTGGGACGTTACACCCAGGAACAGATCGGTGACGTGCCCTACGAGCGTCTGGTCAATGAGTTTCTCGCACCCCTGCGCCTGACGGCGGAGGACTTCGAGCGCTACATGCGCCACCAGGCCGGCCTGCAGCAGTTGGCGCTGGCGGCGGGCATCAGCTCCAAGTTCGTCAGTCCGCAGGATGCCGAAGTCATTTATCGCCGGGAACACCGACAGGCGAAGGTGGACGTGGCCGTGTTCTGGAACTCCAACTTCCTCGATCAGGTCGTTATCACCAATGGCGCGATCGGCAACTTCTTCACCAACCGCATGGTGATGTATCGCATCCCGGACCGGGTTGAGGTGGCCTACGTCGAGTTTCCCGTCGCGCAGTACATGGCCGCCGCCGAACAGGAGTTGGCCCAGGTGACAAATCTCACGGCCAAGATCGATGAATTCTTTCTCCAGCAGGGTGGCACCAATGCCTTCAAAGGCACCAACGGGCTTCCGCTCACCGAGGCGGCGGCCAAGCAGAAGATCAAGGACGACGAGTTGCGCCGGCTGGCGTTGGTGGGAGCGCGCCGGGCAGCGACCGCCTTCGGCAGCGCCCTGATGAGCCAGCCCCAGCCTCACACCCCCAAGACGTTTGAAGATCTGGCGGCCACCAATGGCTTCACCGTCAAGGTGACCCCGCCGTTTGATCGTTCGCAGGGACTCGAAGGGTTGGCGTTCCCCGGCGAGTTTCGCACCCGGGCCCTGGCGCTTTCGGACACGAACCAGATCGCCTACCTCCCCGTGGTCGGCAGCAACGCGGTTTACGTCATCGCCCGGAAGCGTCGGATCCCCAGCGAAATGCCTGCGTTCGAAACGGTGAAGGAGAAGGTGACCACCGATTACAAAAACAGCCAGGCGCGGGAACTGGCCATGAAAGCGGCCTCAAATTTCCACACCAACCTCACCAACGGCCTGGCCACGGGCAAGACCTTCGACGAACTGGTAACCCGACACAAGGTCACGGTGATCTCGCTGCCACCCTTCTCCGCCGCCAGCGATCCGCTGACGAACATCGACAGCCGCATCAACTTCAATTTCGTGCAACGCTTTGCCCAGGACCTCGACCCCGGCAAGGCGTCGCCGCTGCTGCCATCCGCCGACGGCTCCATGATCGTTTACCTCCGCGAACGGCTGCCGGTGGATGAAGAGAAGGTCAAAAAGGAGCTGCCCAATTTCGTCAATGCGCTCCGTCGCTACCGGCAGGACGAGGTCTTCCAACGCTGGTTCAGCAAGAACGCCGAGCTGGCCCGCCTAACGCCTCCCAGGCGCGAGAGCGACAAGTCTCCCGCGCCAGAGGCCACGGGCCAGCCCTGATCGTCCTGTCCGGCCAGCGCCGCCCCGGACGGGTCTCGACGGGGTTGCCATCGCTCGAGCGTGTATGAGCGTCATCAAACTGTCCTCCCGGACGACCCGCGAGTTCTGGGAAATCCCCATTCTTTATGAGGACGATCACTTGCTGGCGCTCGACAAGCCGCCCTTGTTGCTGGCCTCTCCCGACCGTTACGATCCGAGCCGGCCGAACCTGATGCGGCTGCTGCACGAGGGCATTGCGCGTGGCGCCCCGTGGGTGGCGGCCCGGCGCACCACCTACCTCATGAACGCCCATCGGCTCGATTTCGAAACCAGCGGTGTGATGCTCCTGGCCAAGACCAAACCTGCCCTCGTGTTTCTGGCCAACCTCTTCGGTTCCGGCTTGGCCCTGAAGACCTATGTCGCGATCGTGCATGGCGATCCCGCGGCAGATTCGCTGACGGTCGAGGCGAAGCTGGCGCCGTTCCCCGGCCGGCCGGGCCAGATGCGGGTGGATCCCAAGCGGGGCAAGCGGGCCCGCACCGACTTCGAGGTCGTCGAGCGTTTCGGCCTCTACACGCTCCTGCGGTGTCGTCCGGTCACGGGGCGGACGCATCAGATCCGCGTCCACCTGCGGCACCTGCGGTTGCCGATTGTGGCGGACCCGATGTACGGCGGCCGTCCGCTGTTGCTCTCCTCGCTGAAACCCGGCTACCGCCTGCGGCCGGGCGAAACGGAGCGCCCGCTGCTCAACCGGGTGGCGCTGCACGCGGCGGAACTGGTCGTGCCGCATCCGGTGTCGGGAACCGAGACGCGCATCGCCGCGCCGTGGCCCAAGGATCTGACTGTCGCGATCAAATACCTCCGCCGCTACACGACGGCGGCCTGAACCAGGCTGCCACGACGGTCGGGTTTATCGGGATGCTTCAAAGACGCTGCTGAGGATGACCTCCTTGATCTTCCAGATCAGGGCCATCGTCATGGCCAGCGGCAGGAGCAGGGAGAAGAGCGCCAGCCAGAGACCCCGCTGCTCGACCAACCGAAGGAGGCGGGCCGCGCCTTCGGGCCAGGTCTGCACCTGACCCAGCATGAAATGGGCGACGGCCAGCAGCGTGGTGACCAGCACCAGATAGCGGTTGATGGTGGTGAAGAATCGTGTTTCCGCGCGGAGGGCCTCGTCCGGCAACATGGCGGTGAGCCGCCGCAACACCGGGTTGAGCGAGAACAGGAACATGGCCCCGGTGAACATCATCAGTTGGACCATCGCCTGATAGAACGGCTCGGAGGGGAGCTTGTTCCACCAGTAAAGGAAGGGCGCCAAACCGACGTTGACAACGCCGAGAATGGTCGCCCGATCCAGCGCGATGAGCCAAATGCGTT